>NZ_ALJJ01000001.1:0-2301 GCF_000287855.1 Campylobacter sp. FOBRC14
CTCCTCCCCCTCCCCCCTCTATCCGAACAAAAACGTATAGTAGATAAGCTTGAAGAGATATTGCCGCTCGTAGAAAAGTATAAAGAAGATAAAGAGAAGCTAGACGAGTTAAATTTAAGCTTTCCATCAAAGCTTAAAAAATCCATACTTGACTATGCTGTCAAGGGTAAGCTTGTAGAGCAAAATTTAGAAGATGAAAGCGTAGAAATACTGCTTCAAAAGATAGGACAAGAAAAACAAAGATTAGTCAAAGACAAAAAGCTAAAAGCCGATAAATTCCCTCAATCTACTATTTTTATAGGTGAAGATAATTCCCCTTATGAGAAGATAGGCAAAGAAACTCGCTGCATCGAAGATGAAATTCCGTTTGAGATACCTAGTAGTTGGGCATGGGTGAGACTGGGGGAAATTTGCCAAATTTACACCGGTGATAGCATAAACCAGACTCAAAAGCTGACGAAATATACAAATTTAGAAGACGGCAGATGCTATATAGCCACAAAAGATGTCGATTTTGATGGTTCAATAGACTATGAAAATGGCGTAAAAATTCCTTTTAATGAGAGCAGATTTAAGATTGCTCCAAAAAATAGTGTTTTGCTCTGCGTGGAGGGTGGAAGCGCAGGTAAAAAGATAGGCTATCTTGATTGTGATGTGTGTTTTGGCAATAAACTATGTTGTTTTAATCCGCTACTAATTGAACCTAAATTTATATATTACTACCTACAAAGTCAAATTTTTATATACAGCTTTATGCAAAAAATGTCAGGGATTATCTCTGGCATTAGTTTAAACTCTATAAAAACCATAGTGATAGCCATACCACCACTACCAGAGCAAAAACGGATAGTAGAAAAAATTGAGTTGCTGTTGCCTCTTTTAAAACCTTAAATTTATAATCATAGTGAAGGAGACTTTACTATGATGACTCAGTTTAAAACCTACCTAACAAACAAGAATTTGTCGCAAAATACTATTTTTGCCTACCTTTTTGCCTTGAAGCAATTTTTGGATCGCTACGATGATGTTTCGCGCCAAAATTTGCAAGCCTATAAGCTCTATCTTATAGAGAACAACAGCCCAAAGACTGTAAATTTAAGACTTCGCGCGATTAACTGCTACCTTCAAAGCATAAAAAAGCCGAAGCTGCAGTTAAGTTTTGTCAAGGTTCAACAAAAAAGTTTTTTGCAAAACGTTATCAGCAAAGCGGACTATGAGTACTTTAAAGCTTGCCTACTAAAAGACGGGCACAAAAAGTGGTATTTTGTCGTGCGGTTTTTGACGACTACCGGCGTGCGTGTGAGCGAGCTAGTCAAATTTAGAGCTGAGCATGTTGTGCTTGGCTACTTTGATATATACTCAAAAGGTGCAAAAATGCGAAGAATTTATATTCCCAAATCTTTGCAAGTCTCGGCGAAAAAGTGGCTCGATGAGAGCGACATAGAAAGCGGCTTTATATTTTTAAACAGATTTAGCAGGCCCATTACGCCGCGTGGAATAGCTAGTGAGCTTAAGAAATTTGCTAGGATCTACGGACTTGATCAGTCGGTTATTTATCCACATTCTTTTCGTCATCTTTTCGCTAAAAATTTCTTAGCTAGTTGCAACGACATAGCGTTTTTAGCTGACCTGATGGGGCATACAAGCATCCAAACTACGCGAATTTATCTACGCAGAACGGCCGCCGAGCAACGTGATCTAATAGATAGTGTGATAGACTGGTAGCCTACTTTAGGCTACTTTGCAAAATATCTACGAATTTTAAAAGCTCTTCTATCTTTGTGACTATACGTTTTTGTTCTGGTAGTGGCGGTAGAGGAATTAGAATGCTTTCCCAGCTAGTTTTGTTTACTATTGGAGTAGCTGTTCCTGTGGCTCTATCTTGTAGCTGCTCAAAAAAATGAGACGACAATAAGTAATAAAAAATAAATTTATAGCTACTAAAAAATGGTGTTAGCGAATTTATTTGTTGGTTAAAAGATACAATTCTATCATTAAAATAACATTTGCCTAAAGACCCTCCTATACAAACCATTAAGATAGAACCTTTTTCAGCAACTCTCCCCACTTCGGTTCCCTTTTTGCTTAACTTTTCATTATTGTAATCTATTCCAGAATTTGTAATGTCAGCAGGCTTAATAAATGGCATATAATCTCCGTAAAAATCTCGCACCTGCGTAGAAGGAGTTGAGCCGGTTTGAGCCACCCCCATACTACCCAGTCTCACCCATGCCCAACTACTAGGTATCTCAAACGGAATTTCATCTTCGATGCAGCGAGTTTCTTTGCCTATCTTCTCAT
>NZ_ALJJ01000002.1:0-4105 GCF_000287855.1 Campylobacter sp. FOBRC14
CCCCCCCCCCTATTTCACTACTCTTTTATATCTATTCTATACTACCCTATCATCTTCTCTTTCATCTTTTTAGTCTTGCTCTTCGTATCTTCTTTCATGTCTTTACTTTTATCTTCTGCTTTGCTTTTTATTTTTTCTTTGGTCTCTTTTACTTTATCTTTTTGTTTTTTAGCTTTTTCTTTTATGCTCGTATCTCCTGAGGTAGAAATATCCGATTTTAAATTTTCATATGTCTTGTCGCCTATGCCATTTACTTTCTTTAGATCTTCTATGGAGTTAAATTTGTTTGCCTTTCTATATTCTATTATGGCATCTGCCTTAGAGCTTCCTATACCATCCAAGCTCATGAGCTCCTCTTTAGTAGCAGTGTTTAAATTTACAGCTGCCAATGCTAATGAAGCAGTAGCTATCAATGACAATAATACCTTATTCATGTTTGTTCCTTTGATTTGAATTGAGGAGTGATTTTAGCATAGCAATCATAAATTTACATATAGAAGGTAGAACGAATTTATATTTTATGAGTATTTTTATATTATATGGATCAAATTTTTATAGTTTTATCATTTGAGTCAAGTTATTAAAGATTATTATTTATGAAAGAAAGTTTAGTATAAATAACAAAGCCCGCAGCGACCTACTTTTCCGACATCCCAGTAAGGGAGAGTATCATCAGCCATGACGAGCTTAGCTTCTTGGTTCGAGATGGAGCAAGGCGTTTCCTCGTCTGTATAGCCACGGGCAGTGTTAAATAAATAAATTAGCGGCTTGTCTTTTTTTGCTATACTTCGTTAAAATTTTACTCAGCTGCGGTCATTACCAACACGGTAACTCCCTTGCCTCGTAAAATTTCGCCTCGTCTAACAAAAAAATACTTCACCTTGTCATGTTAAGGCTCAACCTAAATTTAAGTTTTCGCAATTTATTTATTTAACACTACTTTTATTGTTAAAAGTCAAAGCGATGTTTCAATGATAAAAACAAGGTCTTGTTTGGGATATAAATTTAGATTAGAAATCTTATCAATTCTAATGCTAAATGATTTTACGAGTAGTTTTATGCTAGACGAGGCGTTTATTGAGTAAATAAGGGAGCTACCTTATCGGTAGTGACCGCGATTTACGAAATAAACAACGAAGTATAGTGTAAAGATACGAAGTAAAATTTATCCTTAACAAGGAAGTGATGCTTATAAAGATAAGCAGACGAGCTATTAGTACTGGTCAGCTAAAGGACTTTCATCCATTACACACCCAGCCTATCAAACAATTAGTCTAATTGAGCTCTTAAAAGAAGATTCATCTTGGAGTTGGCTTCGAGCTTAGATGCTTTCAGCTCTTATCACATCCCAACTTAGCTACCGAGCGGTGCCCTTGGCAGGACAACTCGTACACCAGTGGTTGGTTCGACCCGGTCCTCTCGTACTAGGGTCAACTCTCCTCAATCTTCTTACGCCCACGGCAGATAGGGACCGAACTGTCTCACGACGTTCTGAACCCAGCTCGCGTACCGCTTTAAATGGCGAACAGCCATACCCTTGGGACCTGCTCCAGCCCCAGGATGCGATGAGCCGACATCGAGGTGCCAAACCTCCCCGTCGATGTGAGCTCTTGGGGGAGATCAGCCTGTTATCCCCGGGGTACCTTTTATCCTTTGAGCGATGGCCCTTCCACACAGAACCACCGGATCACTAAGACCGACTTTCGTCTCTGCTTGACGTGTATGTCTCGCAGTTAAGCTGGCTTTTGCCTTTATACTCTGCGAACGATTTCCAACCGTTCTGAGCCAACCTTTGTAAGCCTCCGTTACATTTTGGGAGGCGACCGCCCCAGTCAAACTACCCACCAGACATTGTCCTACTTGAGGATAACTCAAGCTAGTTAGCTATCAGAATAAAAAAGAGTGGTATCTCAACAACGGCTCACTATAAACTGGCGTCTATAGCTCAAAGCCTCCCACCTATCCTGCACATTTTTATCCCAATAGCAGTGTCAAGCTGTAGTAAAGGTCCACGGGGTCTTTCCGTCTTGCCGCGGGTAGGAGGAATTTTCACCTCCACTACAATTTCACTGGATCCCTCTTCGAGACAGCTCCCATCTCGTTACGCCATTCATGCAGGTCGGTATTTAACCGACAAGGAATTTCGCTACCTTAGGACCGTTATAGTTACGGCCGCCGTTTACTCGGGCTTCGATCAAACGCTTCGCAGAGCTAACGTCATCAATTAACCTTCGAGCACCGGGCAGGCGTCACACCCTATACATCCACTTACGTGTTAGCAGAGTGCTGTGTTTTTGGTAAACAGTCGGGAGGGACTCTTTGTTATAACCTTCAATGCTTACGGAGTAAATCCTTCACAAAGTTAGGCACACCTTATACCGAAGATACGGTGCTATTTTGCAGAGTTCCTTGAAGAGAGTTCTTCCACGCGCCTTAGAATACTCATCCCACCCACCTGTGTCGGTTTACGGTACGGGCAACTATAACTAAACTTAGAAACTTTTCTTGGCTCGATGGTATCAAGGATTCACTATCCATTCCGAAGAACTTCAAATGCCTGTGGGGTCTCGGATAAAGAAATTCGGATTTGCCTGAATTTCAACCTACACCTTTCGACCAGCACTTCCATCCGCTGGCTCCTCTAACCTTAAGCGTCCTTCCATCGCACATCATAGTTGGCATTGGAATATTAACCAATTTTCCATCGCATACCCCTTTCGGACTTTGCTTAGGACCCGGCTAACCCTACGATGACGAGCATCGCGTAGGAAACCTTGGGTTTACGGCGTTAATGATTCTCACATTAATTATCGCTACTCATGCCTGCATGCTCACTTGCATCCGCTCCAGCGCTCCTTACCGGTACACCTTCAATGCTGAATGCAACGCTCTCCTACCACAGTGTCTATGAGTATTCATACTCTTTTTAAGCTTGTCATATTTTACGTTTAATCTATCTTTTGATTAGAGCAATTGAATAAAAATTTAATCCAAGAATCAAATCTAAAAAACGGATTAAGCGAAGTATTTCGAGATGGATTTAAATGTTGCAATGAAATTTTCGATCGAGATAAGCCATAAAGGCTATCGATTGAGAAAATTTCAAGCTCATTTAAAGACGCTCGAAAGACAAGCTAGTATAAATAATCATAGACACTATCTAAAGCTTCGGTACTCATTTTAGCCCCGTTATATTTTCCGCGCAAAATCACTAGACCAGTGAGCTATTACGCTTTCTTTAAAGGATGGCTGCTTCTAAGCCAACCTCCTGGTTGTTTCAGTAACTTCACATCGTTTTCCACTTAAATGAGATTTAGGGACCTTAGCTGTTAGTCTGGGTTGTTCCCCTCTCGACGACGGATTTTATCACTCGCCGCCTGACTGCCATGATTACACTATAAGTATTCGGAGTTTGATAGGGTTTGGTACATTGGTGTATGCCCTAGCCCATTCAGTGCTCTACCCCTTATAGCTACTACATGACGCTATACCTAAATATATTTCGGAGAGAACCAGCTATCACGATGTTTGATTGGCCTTTCACCCCTATCCACAAGTCATCCCATAGCTTTTCAACGCTAGCGGGTTCGGTCCTCCACTGGTTCTTACACCAGTTTCAACCTGCTCATGGATAGATCACATCGTTTCGGGTCTGCAGCATCTGACTAAACGCCCTATTAAGACTTGCTTTCGCTACGGCTCCGGGTTTCCTTAACCTCGCCAGACACCACAACTCGCAGGCTCATTATGCAAAAGGCAGTCCATCACACGTCATAAAGAATCGTGCTCTGAATGATTGTAAGCAAATGGTTTCAGGTTCTATTTCACTCTGATCACCTCAGTTCTTTTCACCTTTCCCTCACGGTACTTGTGCACTATCGGTCTAGTAGTAGTATTTAGGGTTGGATAGTGGTCTACCCAGATTCAGACAGAATATCACGTGTTCCGCCCTACTCAGGATACTGCTAAGTAAAATAAAGCTTTCATATACGGGAGTATCACCCTCTATGCTTGACCTTTCCAGATCATTCTATTAGCTAAATTTAGTCTATGTTGCAGTCCTACAACCCCACTAGTAAACTAGTGGTTTGCCCTCTTACGCGTT
>NZ_ALJJ01000003.1:0-4614 GCF_000287855.1 Campylobacter sp. FOBRC14
TTGATTTATCATATTTATGCCTTCTGCTTGCTCTCTTATAGATTCACTCATCTCGTTTATACTTTGAGCTAAGACATTTGCATTGGCTTCTATCTCTCCTAAGCTCTTTTGAGTCCTCTCAGCTAGTTTTCTAACTTCATCGGCAACTACTGCAAAGCCTCTACCATGTTCTCCCGCTCTGGCTGCTTCTATGGCAGCATTTAGTGCTAGAAGGTTTGTTTGATCTGCTATGTCTCTAATTATCACTATGATGTTTTTGATCTCTTCAGATTGTCTTGTGACATCTTGAGCTTTTTGGCTTATGGCGTTCATTGAGCTAGACATCTGCTCTACTGCAGCTGCACTTTCTTGGAGTGAATTCGCTTGTATGTTCGCTCCATCTGTCAGCTCTTTCATAGACTGGGCCAATACGTTTGCCTTTTCTTCAAGAGATTGGGCTTCTTCTAAATTTCCTTTTAGCATCTCGCATACTACTTCACCCATAGACTTGACGCCCATTATCATATCTTTGATATCGCTTTCTATACCCTCTTTGAGCTCTACTTTAGCAGTGAAGTCATTTTTGGTATATGAGCTTAGGACGCTTACTATGCTCTTTAGGTTTTCAGATATGGAGGCAAAGAATGTGTTTAGTAGGTTTTTTAGCTCCATCAATGCAGGGTTGTTTGGATCAGATGAAATTTTAGCTCCTAAATTTCCTCTTATCATCATATTTGCTACATTGTTTAGCTCATCTATCATGGTGCTGTCTTTTTTGATGCCAGCTATCACTTTATCTATATTTTGATTGATGCTGTCGCTCATTTGGGCAAATTCATCATTAGTATTTATCTCTAGTTTCTCAGGAGCTTTTGCTTCATGAGTGATGAAGGCGAATACTTCGTTTAGCTTTTCTTGTATGGTCTTTATAGGGCTTAGTGATTTTTTGAGTAAGAAATAGACAAATACCGAAAGGGCGATGATGAAGATAACGGCAAGGGCGAGTTGAGCTTTTAGGAGGGGGAGAGTATTGCTAGAAAAGGTATCCGTTCCCATTGCCGCTACGACCAACCAGCCCTCATCATTTATCGGCAAAGTTTTAGCCATTACGTTCTTACCTTCAGGATTTACGTAAGAAATCAAGCCATTTTCATCAAAATCACCATCTTTAAGTTTTGTTGAAACCGTTTTACTAAAGTCAACAACTTTGCCTATTATTTCAGGGTTACTATGTATCAAAACCACACCATTTTTATGCATGATATAAACATAGCTATATTTAGTTTTACCCATATCAAGAATTTTCTTACTAAGATCCTCTATCTTTAGATCGATAGCCGATACTCCCGCGAATTTACCGTCTTTATAAACCGGTGCGGCAAAGCTCATGACTAGCTTTTTATTGACCGCCTCTATGTAAGGCTCACTGTATATGGCGCCGCCCTTTTCTTTAGCAGCGATATACCAAGAGCGCTTTCTAGGATCGAAGTTATCGACATCAGGCTTTAAACTTGTGCCGTCTGATTGGAAAAAATAGCCGTCACTATCTCTACCAAAATAAAGATCTCCTACCAAATAACTGGTTTGTCCCTTTTGAAATTTGATCTCGGCCAAAAGGCTTTGCTCGTCGTTAGGAGTATTCTCTATCTTTTTTGCAAACCTCTTTGATGCATCGGTATACTCCTCAAAAAAGGTATCCGTGACCGCCTTAACATCTTTTAAAATTTGATCTTGATTTTGGACAACAAGATCAACGACTTTACTCTCAGCCGTGTAGTAACTAGCAGCCGATATGGCTGCAAACGCGATAAACAACGCAATCAATAGCATGAGTGCTATTTTATTGGTTATGGATCTCATCGACATATCCTTTTTTATGAAATTATTTTGATATCTTACAACTTTGTAGCTAAAAATAAACGTAAAATAAACATAAATTTAAATATTTTTCAAAATTTTTTAGATATCCTTGTAACCTTTTATATCAAGTCCAAATCCACTGATGCCTATAAATTCTTTATTTTTATTTGAAGTTATCAGCTCGATCTCTTTTACGCCAAAATGTTTTAAAATCTGCGCACCGATGCCATAGTCTTTCGTAGAATTTGAAGTCATCTTTTCGCTATCTAAAAATATGAGTACGCCGTTATTTTTGTTTAAAAATTCTATATTTTTGAGTAGATCGGAAAATTTAGGAGAGCTTAAAAGCTCGTAGTCTTTTACTGATTTTTGAAATTTTACATTAGCCGTTTGTGAAATTTCACCAAATACAAAAGCTGCATGCTCTTTGCCTTTATGATCGGTGATATCGTATCTGAATGCGTCGTATCCGGCGATTTTCACAGGCATCTTCTCGCCGACTTTTATCAGGCTCTCGTGGCTCAAACGATACTCGACGAGGTCTGAAACGGCTATCATATTGAGGTCATATCTTTTACAAAATTCCTCCAAATAATCGCGTCTAGCCATCGTCCCGTCATCTTTTACGATCTCACAAATCGCCGCCATAGGAGTGATGCCTGCAAGCCTACAAAGATCGACCGAGCCTTCGGTGTGTCCGGTCCTAACTAGCACGCCGCCTTTTTTGGCGATAAGGGGGAATATGTGCCCGGGCCTTACGAAATCATCGGGACGAGAATCAACATCTGCCGCAAGCCTCATCGTCATATCCCGCTCGTATGCGCTGACCCCTGTAACAGCCTCTTTGGCATCGATAGTAACGGTAAATGCGGTCTCATGGCTGGATGTATTTTTTGCCACCATGAGCGGAAGATCAAGCCTCTTCGCGTTGGCTTCATCCATCGCTAGGCACAGCACTCCTTTTGCGTGCGTGATAGCGAAATTTACCTTTTGAGTGTCGCTCATGCTCGCTGCAAATATCAAATCACCCTCGTTCTCGCGGTCTTCATCATCGACCATGACGATCATTTTGCCGTTTTTTATATCTTCGATCGCTTGTATAACTTTACCAAAAGACATGAATTTCCTTTAAATTTTTGTGTATTCGGGTAATTATATTGATATTTTAATAATTTATAAATTAAATTTTGTAATTTTAACTATAATTTTAATAGTGTTTTGTGGGATTTAAACTAGTCAAATTTATAGATTTTTATTTTAATAAAGTGTAATATTTTAAGATAGCTCTGTTTTAAAAAATGTTGATTTCTAAAATTTTAAATGCTATAGTGTAGTCAAATCTTATTAGCGAGCTTATCACCGCCGATTTATAGGGAAGTAGTGGCTGACCGCCGTCTGCCCGCAGTTACGAGCGAAGCATTGCGTCTTGAAAAGCCGCAAGACGAAGTCGAAGCAGAAAAAATCGTGCTATATGTTCGGTACTTTGCGAAGTAAATATGGTTTTTGCTTCACTTCGTTTGCAACTGCAAGGCAGAAGCGAAGCGAGTATCAATGATTTATTATAGCAGAGCCAAAATTTTATATCATTTTAAATATACTTTTTATCTCTGCAACGTTTTACTTAAGGAAGGGAATGGATAACCCCCCCCCCTATTTCACTACTCTTTTATATCTATTCTATACTACCCTATCATCTTCTCTTTCATCTTTTTAGTCTTGCTCTTCGTATCTTCTTTCATGTCTTTACTTTTATCTTCTGCTTTGCTTTTTATTTTTTCTTTGGTCTCTTTTACTTTATCTTTTTGTTTTTTAGCTTTTTCTTTTATGCTCGTATCTCCTGAGGTAGAAATATCCGATTTTAAATTTTCATATGTCTTGTCGCCTATGCCATTTACTTTCTTTAGATCTTCTATGGAGTTAAATTTGTTTGCCTTTCTATATTCTATTATGGCATCTGCCTTAGAGCTTCCTATACCATCCAAGCTCATGAGCTCCTCTTTAGTAGCAGTGTTTAAATTTACAGCTGCCAATGCTAATGAAGCAGTAGCTATCAATGACAATAATACCTTATTCATGTTTGTTCCTTTGATTTGAATTGAGGAGTGATTTTAGCATAGCAATCATAAATTTACATATAGAAGGTAGAACGAATTTATATTTTATGAGTATTTTTATATTATATGGATCAAATTTTTATAGTTTTATCATTTGAGTCAAGTTATTAAAGATTATTATTTATGAAAGAAAGTTTAGTATAAATAACAAAGCCCGCAGCGACCTACTTTTCCGACATCCCAGTAAGGGAGAGTATCATCAGCCATGACGAGCTTAGCTTCTTGGTTCGAGATGGAGCAAGGCGTTTCCTCGTCTGTATAGCCACGGGCAGTGTTAAATAAATAAATTAGCGGCTTGTCTTTTTTTGCTATACTTCGTTAAAATTTTACTCAGCTGCGGTCATTACCAACACGGTAACTCCCTTGCCTCGTAAAATTTCGCCTCGTCTAACAAAAAAATACTTCACCTTGTCATGTTAAGGCTCAACCTAAATTTAAGTTTTCGCAATTTATTTATTTAACACTACTTTTATTGTTAAAAGTCAAAGCGATGTTTCAATGATAAAAACAAGGTCTTGTTTGGGATATAAATTTAGATTAGAAATCTTATCAATTCTAATGCTAAATGATTTTACGAGTAGTTTTATGCTAGACGAGGCGTTTATTGAGTAAATAAGGGAGCTACCTTATCGGTAGTGACCGCGATTTACGAAATAAACAA
>NZ_ALJJ01000004.1:0-83506 GCF_000287855.1 Campylobacter sp. FOBRC14
CTCTGAAAATCGGCGGTGATAGCGTCGCTTCACAAGATTTGACTTCGCTTTGAAATATGAAAGTCAATAAAATATTTTAACAGAGCCAAAGAAAAATACGAGCGGTGTATCAATCTATTTGCAAAAGCAATAAGCATAGCAAAACAAAATAACGCCCCTTCGCAAGGCTGTAAATTTTTACAAATTTAGTAAAGCAATGCCCTTTAAAATGAAGTCAATTTAATTTAAATTCGCTCCAAAATCTAAAGCCTAAATTTAACCAAATCAAGGCTAAATTTAGGTATTTTTACGTCAAATTTATCTCACTCTTGCCCTTCGATCCATTTTTGCGCGATCCTTACGGCATTTGTCGCCGCACCCACACGGATCTGGTCTGCGCTGCACCATAGATGAAGCACATTGTGGCGGTAGTTGTCGCGGCGGATGCGTCCGACGTAGGTCTCGTTCGTATCGCTTGAGATGATAGGCATCGGATATTTTTTATTTGCAGGCTCATCGACTACGACTATGCTCGGGGCTTTGCGTAAAATTTCACGCGCCGCAGCGGCATCGACATCGCGGTCAAAGTGTATCGTGATGGCCTCCGAGTGGCTGCGAAGCACGGGCACACGCACGCAAGTCGCACTCACTTCCATATTTTTATGAAGGATCTTTTGCGTCTCATTGACCATTTTCATCTCTTCTTTGGTGTAGTCGTTATCCAAAAATACATCGATATGAGGGATCACATTTAGCGCTAGGCGGTGCGCAAATACCTTTGGCTCGCACTCGTCTAGCTTAAACTCGAAAAACTTTTGCAGCTGCACGACAAGCTCCTCCATGCCCTCTTTGCCAGCTCCGCTTGCAGCTTGATAGGTGCTCACATCGACGCGGTTGATACCATACGCGTCATCAAGCGGCTTAAGTATTTGCACCATTTGGATGGTCGAGCAGTTTGGATTTGCGATGATACCGCGGTTTTTCCAGAGCTTGATGTCCTCCGGGTTGCACTCGGGCACGACCAGCGGGATGTCCGCGTCCATACGAAAGTGACTGGTGTTATCGATCACGACTGCACCGCTGGCGGCCGCTAAAGGGGCAAATTTAGCCGACACCGACCCGCCCGCGCTAAAAAACGCGATGTCGACCTCATGCTCGTCAAATACGCTCTCGGTAAGCTCCACGACCTTGTAGTTTTTGCCTTTAAATTCTATCTTGCTTCCCGCACTTTTGGCACTGGCAAGCGGCAAAACCTCGCCCACCGGGAAATCTACCTCGGCCAGGACATTAAATATCTCCTCGCCCACAGCTCCTGTCGCACCGACGACCGCAACGTTAAATTTTCTCATTCGTGATCCTTTAATCCGTATTGTTTGATCTTTTCTTTCAAGCTTTTCTCGTTTAAATTCAGTATCTCGCACGCCTCTTTGAGCTCGCCGTTCACGCTTTTTAAAACATCGCGGATCAGCTCCTTTTTGATCTCATCGGTCCGCTTCACCTTTCTTCCCTCTAAAAACAGATCTCCCGGTAAGATCTCGCTACTCTCGCTTAATATCGCCGCTCTTTGAACGACTGATATGAGCTCCCTTATGTTGCCGGGAAAATCATAGCCGATAAGCTCTCTCATCGCCTCTTTTGAGAAAAATTTTGCTTCAAAGCCGTATTCTTCGCAGCTTTTGGCTAAAATTTCCTCTGCTATCGGCACGATCTCGTCCTTGCGTTCACGAAGTGGTGGGATCAGCACAGGGATCGTGTTTAAGCGGTAAAATAGATCCTCTCTAAATTTACCCTCTTTTATCAGGACTGCTAAATTTGCATTTGTTGCGCAGATTATGCGAACGTCTATTTTTGTGCTTTTGGTTGCCCCTAGCCGTGTGATCTCGCGCTCTTGTAGGGCTCGCAGCAGCTTTGGCTGTAAATTTAGCGGCATCTCACCGATCTCGTCTAAAAATAGCGTCCCGCCGTCTGCTAGCTCAAACTGCCCCTTCTTGGCTGCTTGCGCGTCTGTAAAAGCTCCTTTTTCAAAGCCAAAGAGCTCGCTTTCGATGAGATTTTCAGGTATCGCAGCCATATTTAGCGCGACAAAAGGCATATTTGCGCGTTTTGAGTTTTTGTGTATGAAATTTGCAAACAGCTCCTTGCCTACGCCGCTTTCTCCCATCAACATCACGCTAGCATCGGTCTTTGCAGCCTTACTGGCTATGTCAAGCGCTCTTTGTAAGGCCGCAGACGTCGCTATGAAATCGCCGCTTTCACACTGCTTTTTGACCGGCTTGGCTAAATTTACAGCCGTTTTTTTCTTTAAAATTCCAACTCTTTTTATCGCCTCGTAAAGAGTTTCGTTGTCAAAAGGCTTTGTCAGGAAGTCCTTCACACCAAGGCGCACGCTCTCGATGGCTTTGTTTAGCGTGGCGTTGCCGGTCATTATGATGACGTCGAATTTCCCGTCAAGTCGCTTGATGAACTCGAGTCCGTCCATTTGAGGCATGTTTATATCAGTGATTATGACGTCGGTATCCCCACTCATTTTTTTTAGAGCCTCTACCGCGCTCTTATAGCTTTTGATTTTTAGCTCGTCATATTCACCAAGCGCGATCTCAAGGGACTTTCGCATATTTATATCGTCTTCGACGATAACTATGTTCATCTGCCCTCCTCGCTCTTAAATACGCCAATAATAGCCGATTTTGGCTTAAATTTTATTGTAAAACGTATCGGGAAAATTTTAAAATTCGAGGTTTGTGTAATATGATCGTTACGCCTTTTAAATTCGCCTTTTGCGCTTACTTTTTGCAGCGCGAAGCAGTCGAAAATTTTATCTTTGTTGAGGTTTAAAAAGGCTATCTCGCTCGTGTTTTCGTCCTTGATCGCGTCTATCTCGCACAAGAAATTTACCTTTGGGCTTTTAGTGATGACCATCGCCTTTGAAAATGCGATCTGCTCGGAGGAAATGATATTGTTTTTTGTATTGACATCGGCCCAAAATATAAATTCCTGCGAGCCAAATGCCAAATTTATAAAAATCGTTAGTATGAAAAGACTTCGCGCCACTTTTCTTGGTCGATCCTAAGCTCCATATTGACCCTATAAAGCCCGTCTTTAAAGCTCTCGCTCACGATAGTCGCATTTTTGACGAGCCCTTGCACTTTAGATGTGATGGACGAGTCGTTTAGCATCGCGTCGCGTACGGTGTCCTCGGCGTTGATCTTGACGCCATAAAGCTTGCCGGCAAGCTGCGAATACGCATCAGCCATCGCCGCGCGCTTGGCTAGAGTGACCGACTGCGCGTAAGAGACCGAATTCATCGGCGCTATACCCTCGCCAACAGCTCTAAACGTAGTCTCTTCGGGTGCGCTGTTATATATCATCTTTTCTTTTTTCATGACCTCTCTAAGGTCGTCTTTGTCGACCTTTTGTATGACTACATCGCGGTTGGCAGTAGTGGTCGCGTCACCCATAAAGCCATTCCACGAGCATCCGCTAAAAGCGCCTAACAAAATACTGACAAGTAAAATTTTAACTCTCATGATCCAACCTTTAAATTTAGAAAATTTTAAAGCAAAATTTATTCCAAAAGCCCGTTATCTTCGCTCTCTTCTACCTCGTCCCCATCGTTTTCAGCCTTAGGACATCTTGCGATACTCACGACATCGTCGCCGTCTACATTTACGACGATGACGCCGCTAGTGTTGCGTCCGGCCTTACGGATACTTTGCATATCCACGCGTATCATCTTGCCGCTTGAAGTCAGAGCCATCAGATCCATCTCGTCATCGACCATGACGACACCGATGAGCTCTCCCGTGCGGGTAGTTAGCTTCATGCAGATGACACCCTTGCCGCCGCGATTTGTGAGACGATACTCTTCAGCCGTCGTTCGCTTGCCGATACCTTTTTGAGAGATACTCAAAATTTCTTGAGCGTTACTCTCGATGACGGCGGCTCCCACGACCTCATCGCCCTTTTCTTTAAATTTGATACCTGTCACGCCGCGAGCTGTGCGTCCCATTTGGCGGACTTTACTGAGCTTGAATTTAAGGCACATTCCCTTTTTTGTAACAATGAATAGCATCTTCTCATCCGTATCGTCACTGCCAGTCTCGTCTGTGCTATCGCCGTTTTCGTCGCTTTGCTCGTCTATCTCGCTCTCGATAGTCTCGATTTCGTTGATCTCCGTCTCCACGCCAAGTTCGTCTATTAAATTTTCAGGCTGCATGCCATCATCGCCGTGTTCTACTATGAGGGCGGTCACCAGCTCGTCGTTTTCATCTAGACTGATAGCGCGCACGCCGATCGAGCGGATATTTTTGAATTCGCTTAGATTCGTTCGTTTCACGATGCCGTTTTTGGTGAAAAATGCAAGCGATTTGTTCTGCGCAAAATCAGTCGTCGGGATGATCGCTTTTATCTTCTCTTCAGGCTGCAACTGGACTAAATTTACCACCGCTTTGCCCTTTGCCGTGCGGCTGCCTTCCGGGATCTTGTAAACTTTGAGCCAGTATAGCTGCCCGCGGTCGGTCACGAACATCAGCGTATCGTGCGTATTTGACGTGAAAAAGCTCTCGATAAAATCATCATCATATGTCGTCACAGCGACCTTGCCCTTACCACCGCGTTTTTGCTTTTCGTATTGTTTGCTTGGCACGCGTTTGATGTAGCCGCGGTGCGTGATCGTAACGACCATATTTTCGTTTGGTATCAGATCCTCAATGTCGATATCATCGTAGTCATCGACTATCTCAGTAAGACGCGGCACTTTAAATTTACTCTTTATCTCGAGCAGCTCATCTTTTATTAGATTTTCAAGTAGCGTTTCGCTCTTTAAAATTTCATCAAGCCTTGAAATTTCAGCCAAGAGCTCTTTTAGTTCGTTGTCAAGTTTCTCGCGCTCAAGCCCCGTCAGCTTGCTTAGTCTCATATCCAAAATAGCGTTTGACTGCAGCTCGGAAAGCCCGAATTTCTCCATCAATCCATCACGAGCGCTAGGCGTATCGGCACTTTTTCTAATAAGCTCGATGACCTCGTCGATGTTATCTAACGCGATCTTTAAACCTTCCAAGATATGCGCCCTGGCACGCGCCTTTTCAAGGTCAAATATCGTTTTTCTGATGATGACGGTTTTTCTGTGATTTAAAAACAGCTTAAGCAGCTCAATGAGAGTGAAAATTTTAGGCTCTTTATTGTCGATAGCCAGCATTATGACGCCAAATGTGCTTTCCATCGTAGTCGATTTAAAGAGATTATTTAGCACGATGTCGCTCATCGCGTCGCGTTTTAGCTCGATGACTACGCGGATGCCTTCACGGTCGGACTCGTCGCGCACTTCGCTGATACCCTCGATCTGTTTTTCTTTTACGAGCTCGGCGATCTGCTCTATGAGGCGGGCTTTGTTCGTCTGATACGGCAGCTCGTCGATCACGATTATGTCTTTGTTCGGCTTTTTTTCTATGTGAGTTTTAGCTCGCACCTTGACGCGACCGCGACCGGTGCGGTAAGCCTCGATGATGCCCTTTTTGCCAAAGATGATGCCGCCGGTCGGAAAGTCAGGCCCTTTTATATACTGCATGATCTCTTCTAGACTGGCGTTTTTGTTATCAAGAAGTAGCAAAAGCCCGTCTATCAGCTCGTCCAGGCTATGAGGCGGGACGTTTGTCGCCATACCGACAGCGATACCGCTAGAGCCGTTTAAAAGTAAATTCGGCACACGGCTTGGCAGGACGTCCGGCTCAAGCGTGCTGTCGTCATAGTTTGGTACGAAATCGACCGTGTCTTTATCGATATCTCGTAAAAGCTCCTCGGCAAGTATCGTCATCCTAGCCTCAGTATAACGCATTGCCGCAGCGCTATCACCGTCGATCGAGCCGAAGTTTCCTTGACCGTCTACCGTCGGATAACGCATGGAAAAGCTTTGCGCCATACGCACAAGAGCGTCATAGACTGCCGTATCGCCGTGCGGGTGATACTTACCGATGACATCACCTACGATACGAGCGGACTTTTTATAAGGACTGCGTGAACCCACGCCAAGATCGTTCATCGCGTATAAAATTCGCCTATGAACCGGCTTTAAGCCATCTCTGGCATCCGGCAACGCACGTCCGATTATGACGCTCATCGAGTAGTCAAGATAGCTACTTTTTATCGAGTCCTCGATATCCACGACCTTGATATCTTGGTTTAAATTTAAAATATTCTCTTCCATTTGTATCCTTAAAAATAACTAAAGGCGATTTTAGCCAAAATTTGATAAAAACTTGCTAAATAGCTTTAATATCTGGCATCCGCCAAAACTATCGCGCAAAGCACATCTATACCTGAATTTTCTAGCGTGGCTTTGGCTTCAAGTATCGTCGTGCCCGTAGTTACGATATCATCGACCAAAATAACGGGGAATTTTGGACGCTTTAAAATTTTAAAATCCCTAGGGTGACTTTGACGAAATTTCAGATCTTTGCCGCTGTAACTGACGTTTGAGCCAGCTTGCAAGACTCGGTAGATCGGGTGCAGGGTTTTGCTCTTTGCCGCACGCGCCAAGATCGCCGTGTGAGAGTAGCCATGCGTTATCTTATCGTCGATAGGCACGATGTTTATAGGTGAGCTAAATTTAAAATTTCGGCTAAATTTAGCAATGCTGAAATTTGCGAGGTTTTTATAGACGAAAAGCCCGTGCATTTGATGCTTGGAGTGGATCAAATTTTTGATCTCCGAGTAGTCATAGAAGCTGTAAATTTTAAACTCGCCGACCTCACGACAGCGGATAACGGGGTCGGCTAAAATTTGAGAGCAAATTTTACAAAACGTAGCGATAGCAAATGCGCCGCAAAATGCGCAACGCATCAGCTATTTATTATCGCGGCTGCCGTGCGTTTGACGGCGTCGTCTATCATGTCCTTAAGAAACGGCTTAAAGGCGCTGCCCGTGCGAATGAGCTCAAATTTCGTTTGGTTATTCGAGATATTTTTCACGATATTTTGATCGCCCTTGGTGATCTTTAGCGTTATCTTGATATTGCCGCGGGTATTGTCGCTTTTATATCCGCTCATATTCGCATCAAATTCGTTTATGAAAACCTCGACCACTAGCCCGCCCATAGAGCCGACATTTACGCCGTTTGAGACTAGCTGCGTCGTGAGCGCTTCTTTAAACCAGCCCGCAAGGTCGTTTTGCAGCATGACATACTCTTTTACACTACCCTTTCCGTCGGTTATCGTAGCTACCGTGCTTTTGTTTTTGCGGTTGTCATGAACGTTTGAGATATAGACCTCAAGGCCGCTTTTGTTTGCCCCGGCCGAAGTCGCCTTATAAGGATCCAGCGCTACCACGCTTTGAGAAGGCGCGCAGCCTGCCAAGATAAATGCAAAAAGCCCAAAAACCGCTAAAAATTTTAAATTTTTCATATCGTTTCCTTATAGTTTTGAAATTTCATCGGCTATTTTTATCGCCGCTTGCTTTACCAAAAGTGCGATAAAAAAGTCAAACTGATCCGACCTGTCGGCCTCTAACTTCTCGACATGATGCCTTGTGGCGATGTTGATTTGCTTGTTGAAATTTATATTTGAGAGGCGTAGTCTGCCATTTAGTCTGCCATTTAGCGTTTCGCCGTTTTGGTTGTAGTTTCCGCGAAGATAGTCAAAGCTAAAATCAAGTCTATACGTATAAGGCGAGGTTTGCGTATCAACCACGACCATGCCCCTGGAGCTGAGCTCTTTTTCCAAAAATAGATAAAGCAGCACTTCAAGGCGCGGATTTGAGCTAAATACCATCCCCGAGCCGTCCTTTTTCGTGTAATAAATCGATCTCGCGTTCTCTCTGGCATCGACTATGCGGTGTAGATAGACCTTTTTTAGCCCGATGTTTATGTCTATCATATTTTTTTCCAAGCAGCAGTTTATGGCTACATCGCTTTTATATTTCACGCCGTTTATGAAAACGCCGTCTCCCGAGCCCTCGCATGCACTGCAATCAGCCGGTACGCGCATGACCTCTTCAAAATACATCTTGCTTTGACCGTCTATATCAGCACCCGCTGCGCCGCACGAGCCACAATACCTAGACGCGCATCCGGCAAGCATGAACGCCGCAATCAGCGCGATAAAAATAGCTTTAAAATTTAACATTTAAGCTCCTTTTGCTCTTTGGCTAGCTTTCTCACATTTGTTATCGTCTTGCCGCCAAGCCCGTAGTTATCGGTGTCTATCTCATCGATGATGACGACCGTGCTGGCCTTGTTTTTACCAAGCACATCGGCAAGCAGCTGCGTCACGCCATCTATCAAGCGCTCCTTTTGCTCGCGCGTAGGCTCGCCGTTTTCTTTAGTGATCCTTATATTTACAAATGGCATATCCATCCTTTAAAATTTAGCACCCAAAGCTTAATCGATCTTTAATACGCTCAAAAACGCCTCTTGCGGTAAATTTACCTTGCCGATGGCTTTCATACGCTTTTTGCCCTCTTTTTGCTTTTCTAGTAGCTTGCGTTTGCGCGTGATGTCGCCGCCGTAGCACTTTGCCGTGACGTTTTTACCCATCGATTTGACAGTCTCACGGGCGATGATTTTATTACCGATGCTCGCTTGTATCGCCACTTCAAAGAGCTGGCGCGGCACGATCTCTTTCATCGCCTTGACGAAATCTCGCCCCTTGGTTTGCGCCTTTGACTCGGGCACGATGATCGAGAGTGCATCGACGGTCTCGCCGGCGACCTTGATGTCAAGCTTTACTAGATCCCCCTCGCGGTAGTCGCTTGGCTCATAGTCAAAACTCGCGTAGCCCTTGGTCGAGCTTTTTAGCTTGTCATAAAAGTCCATGACGATCTCGTTCATCGGGATGTCGTATTCGAGCAAGACGCGCTCAGGCGTGATGTAGTCCATCTTCGTCTGCACGCCGCGGCGGTTGTTTAAAAGCGTGATGATGTTGCCTAAAAACTCGGTCGGCGTGATGATGGTCGAGCGCACGTAGGGCTCTTTTATCATTTCGATTTTATTGACCGCGGGCAGCTGGCTTGGGTTTTGGATACGTAAAATTTGCCCGTCCGTTTGCACGACCTCGTAGGTCACGGTCGGAGCTGTGGCGATGAGGTCAAGGTCAAATTCACGCTCCAAACGCTCCTTGATGACCTCCATGTGAAGTAGACCCAAAAAGCCCACGCGAAAGCCAAATCCCAGCGCGATCGAGGTCTCTGGCTCGTAGCTAATCGAGCTGTCGTTTAGTTTTAGTTTATCCAGTGCGTCGCGCAGGTCTTCAAATTTATCCGTTTCGATCGGATAAATGCCCGCAAATACAAACGGCTTTGCCCGCTCAAACCCGCCCACGGGCTCTTTTGTCGGGTTTTTAGCCAGCGTGATCGTGTCGCCTACTTGCACGTCACTCACGTTTTTTAGCCCCAGCACGATGATACCAACCTCGCCAGCACCGATACGAGCGGTCTTTATCGGCGCGATGGGGTGAGGATACATGAGGTCTAGCACGATGTGCTTTTTGTTCGTGCCCATGACGAGCACTTCGTCGTTTTTCTTTATCTCGCCGTCGTAAATCCGCACGAGAGCGAGCGCGCCAAGGTAGTTGTCAAACCAGCTATCATAAATGAGTGCCTTTGTAGGCAGGGCGTCGTTCGCGTCGGGGGCTGGCACGCGCCTAACGATGGCTTCGAGCAGCTCGTTTATGCCCGCGCCCGTTTTCGCGCTGACCTCGATCGCGCCGCTACAATCAAGCCCGATGACGTGCTCGATCTCGTCTTTGACGCGCTGGGGGTCTGCGGCTGGAAGGTCGATTTTATTGATGACGGGGATGATTTCGAGGTTGTTTTCAAGCGCGATATAGACGTTTGCGATCGTTTGTGCCTCCACACCTTGGCTGGCATCCACGACAAGCAGCGCGCCCTCGCAGCTAGCCAGGCTACGGCTGACCTCGTAGCTAAAATCCACATGCCCCGGAGTGTCGATCAAATTTAGGACGAAATTTTCGCCGCCGAGTGCGTAGTTTAGGCGTACGGACTGGGCTTTGATCGTGATGCCGCGCTCTTTTTCGATATCCATCGTGTCCATTATCTGACTACTCATCTCGCGGCTGCTGACTGCGCCGCACTCTTGGATGAGACGATCCGCCAGAGTGGATTTGCCATGGTCGATGTGAGCGATGATGCTAAAATTTCTGATATTTTTCATAGAGTTCCTAAGCTAAATTTTGCTTTTTATTTTGCCTAAATTTGATTTAAAATCTGCATAAACACGCTTTAAATATTAAGTGAAATTTGGCTAAAATAGCAAACTTTTTTATCAAATTTAAAGGCATAGTATGGCAAATGCAAAGAGTGTAGAACCAATCGTAGCAGACCTAATAAATCAAGAACTAAAATCATACAAATTAGACTACAAACTAGAACAAGAACCTCTAAATTCCGAGATTGACAACGCCTTAAATGAATATTACAGCAAAAATGGCGGTAGTGGCGGCAATCGCCCTGACGCAAAGCTACTTTTGCAAGACAGCGGTTTAGACTATTATCCTGTTTTGATAGAATACAAAGGCTATAAAGATAAGCTTGAAGAGCTTGATAATGACGGCAATGTCGCAAATCAAACCTCTAAAAACGAGCCAAATTTTAAAAATATCAATGCTTACGCCGTAAATGGTGCGGTGCATTACGCAAATGCCTTGCTTCATCACACCAGCTACACTGACATCATCGCTATTGGCATCACAGGACACAAGGATAGCAAGGGCAAAATTCAAACCCAAATCGGCGTTTATTACGTTTCAAAGTCAAATTTAGGCACAGAGCGAAAGGTGGGCGAATTTAACGACCTTTCATTTTTGAAAAAATCAAATTTTGATAACTTTACAAAGCAACTTAAAAATTTAAATTTAACCCCCGACGAGCTAGAAAAGATAAAACAAAAAAGAGAACGCGAGATAGATGCAAGCCTAGTAAAGCTAAATAATGACATCTACAACAACGAAAAAGGCTTAGGCGAAAATGACCGCGTATATCTAGTAGCAGCCTCTATCATCGCCACTCTTGGCATACCAGGTAAGGTTTCGCCACTTGAAAAATCACAGCTTAAATCATCTCCCGAGCAAGGCAATACTGATGGTGAAATTTTAATGCGAAAGATAAGAGCGTTTTTAAATGAGAAAAATATTCCGACCGAGAAAAAAGAACTCATCATTCGCACGCTTTCAAACACAATACTGACCGAAAATATAAATAAAATCACCGATTGACAAACACAGCTAAAAAGGGTGTTTAGCAAGATAGTCGATGACCTTGGGATTTATTATAAGATAGGACTTACGACCGATTTTACAGGTAAGCTTTTTAACGAGATGTATTCGTGGCTTGGCTTTACACAAGATAAGCTAAATGACGTTGTGCTTACGCCTTCATACGTCGCTACGCTTTTGGTTCGTTTGGCTCGTGTTAATAAGGATAGCTACGTTTGGGACTTTGCGACTGGTTCGGCTGGGCTTTTAGTCGCTGCTATGAATGAGATGCTGAATGATGCTAAAAATAGTATAAATTCACCCGATGAGCTAGCCAAAAAGGAAGCTCACATCAAGGCTCATCAGCTTTTAGGACTTGAAATTCTCTCGTCTGTTTATATGTTAGCTGTTTTAAATATGATAATGATGGGCGATGGTAGCTCAAATATCCTAAACAAAAACTCGCTTAATGACTTTGACGGCGAATATGGCTTTGGCTCATTGAATAGAAAATTTCCTGCAAATGCCTTTGTGCTAAATCCGCCATATTCAGCAGAGGGTAATGGTATGGTCTTTGTCAAAGCTGCACTTGAAATGATGAGTAGTGGCTATGCAGTTATCATCATACAAGGATCAAGCGGTAGCGGTAAGGCAAAAGAGATCAACAAAGAAATTTTAACCAAAAACACGCTAATAGCTAGCATAAAAATGCCAATTGACCTTTTTATGGGCAAATCAAGCGTTCAAACTTATATCTATGTTTTTAAAGTCGGCGAAAAAGACGAAAAAGACGAGATCCTCAAATTTATCGACTTCTCAAATGACGGCTACACTCGCTCAAATCGTAAAAAAGCAAGCAATAACCTAAAAGATACGAATAACGCCAAAGCAAGGTATGACGAGCTTGTAAATTTAGTCCGTTTTGGAAGCTCAAAGCTTAAATTTTTTAGCAAAAAAGAGTATTATGAAACCACCATTGACCCCGCTAATGGTGCAGACTGGAACAAAACCGCTCCGATTGATACTATGCCTACGTTGGCGGATTTTAAAAAGAGCGTGAGTGATTACCTAAGCTGGGAAGTATCCCAAATCCTTAAAAAGGAAAATCCCCGTAACAACGGAGTAAATTTAAGGATAGAAAAGCTTGAAAGGGAATTTAAAGAAAGTGGTGGGGAGTTTAGGAAATTTAGAGTGGGGGATATTTTTGATATTCAAACGCCAAAAAAGAAATTTGATGCAAATAAAATTCAATTTGGTGGCAAATATCCTTATGTAGCACGTGGCGATAAAAATAATGGAGTTCGTGGTTATATAACAGAAAATACACAATATCTAAGTGATGAAAATACGATAAGCTTTGGGCAAGATACTGCGACTATGTTTTTCCAAAAAGAAAAATATTTTACAGGTGATAAAATCAAAATTTTTAAACCGTTAAATTTTGACCTAAATAGCCACTTGGCTCTTTATATTATTAGTGTAATGAAGCGTGGATTTGCAAATTTTGCTTGGGGCAGTAGCTCTTTTGAAGTTAAAATTTTAAACGAAGTAAAAATCCTTTTGCCAACATTAGGAGGCAAAATAAGCTTTGCATTTATGCAAAGCTTCGTCGAGGAACTCGAAGCGTATCTTAGGGTAACGGGGCTAAAAGACTATAAATTAACCAAAAATGAAAAAGACGCCCTAGCTAAATTTAATGAATTTGACAAATGGGGGGGGGTAGCACGTGAATTTAAAATAGTAGATTTATTTGATATTAAAAATTCTTCAAATATATTGTCAAAAGATATAATACCAAACAGTGGAGATACCCCTTATTTATCGGCTAGTCGTGCAAATAATGCAGTTAGTTCTCATATTAGCTACGATACAAAATATCTTGATGTTGGAAATTGTGTATTTATCGGTGGTAAAACATTTGTTGTTACATATCAAGAAAAAGATTTTTACTCCAATGATAGCCACAATCTAATTTTATATTTCAAAGATAAATCAAAAAGAACTAGACTTAATCAGTTGTTCTTTGTTGCTTGTGTCGAAAAATCATTAAAACATAAATACTCTTGGGGAGACAGTATAAGTAATGCAAAGATTCAAAGTGATACTTTAAAACTCCCTACAAAAGATGATGGCGAAATCGACTATGAATTTATGAGCGATTTTATAAGTGCCGTTCAAAAGCTAGTGATTAAAGACGTCGTGCTTTGGGCGGATAAAAGGATAA
Organism: Campylobacter sp. FOBRC14; assembly: GCF_000287855.1. NCBI lineage: Bacteria > Pseudomonadati > Campylobacterota > Epsilonproteobacteria > Campylobacterales > Campylobacteraceae > Campylobacter > Campylobacter sp. FOBRC14. The sequence goes on from NZ_ALJJ01000004.1 coordinate 13,405, forward strand.
TAGTGACCAAAGAAGCAATAACTCAAATTTAGTATATAACTTCAAAATGTAGGCTCGCTTTCCAAATTCCCAAATTTAACTTTAATTCGTTTTTAAATTTAGACTAAAAGTGTGGTGGGATTTAGGTCAAAATTTGAGCTAAATTTAATGACCATACCCAGCCCCGTCGCCTTTTGTCTCGCAGAAGGTGTGCCCGTGCGCCCCGTTTCGATCTATATCGTGACGCGAGTGATGCCAAGGCGCTAGCTTGTGCTTTACTCGCGTATTATACCTTGCAACTGCGTTAAGCTTATGTCACCCTATATCACGTGTGTAGAAATTTTGACCATACATAAAAATGGCTACAATATAAGGCTAGATGGATATTTAGGCTTTATAAAAAGCAAAATAAATTTTAGCCTCATTTCGCGCTTATCGTGATTTTATTTGCAAATTTACCGAAAAAATGATACCCCGAGCCAGCCTCGGCGATGATGTCAAGCAGCGCGTCAGCATCCCTCACATAAACGCCGCCTGCGTAGCTCACGCCTCTATCAAACATCGCCTTTGGCAGCATCGACACGGTCGGCCCTACGACCACGACATTTGCGTCCGTCTTTTTCATCGCGAGCAAATTTTCAAGCGTGTCATTTATGAGCGTCGTGCCCGTGATTATGAGATTATCAGCTTTTGACACGACCTCGCTGGCGGCCTGCGCCGGTAGGTAAAATTTAAGCTCATCAGGCTTCAAAACGCTCTTATCAAGCTCCAATATCCTAAAATCTCTGCCGTTTTTCATCATAAATTTTATGTATGGTACGAGCGCGCCCACGATCACGCTAAAAGAGTCCGCCTTGATGTCAAGCTTATCGAAAGGATCGGTGTCAAATTCAAGCTCGTGTAGATTTGGATTTTTTTGCAGGCAGGTTTGCGAGAGCGCGTTTATGACGGCTATGGCAAGCGTCTTTTTTAGGGATTTGTCGCTGTGGATGTCTTGTAAGAAATATTTCACATTTTTACCCACGAGCCTGCCAGAAAGGGGCATCTTATCCGCCTGAGAGGGGCAGCACACGGCCGAGCCAAGGGATTTTAGCGGCGTGTAGCTCACGCCTGCGATGCCATTACTTAGCTTCACACCCGTGAAAAATAGCCCGAAAACCACGCGCTCTACGCTTAGATTTTCTATCTCGCTGCCTAAAATTTCATAAATTTGCCCCAATGTTTGTTCTAAAATTTTACTCATTGTTTCTCCGTTTTGTTTAAATTTAGCTCTGTTTGAAAAGGCATTGATTTCTTGAATTTTAAAATTTGCAAAGTAAAATTTTACTAAATTTAAGCTCTGTTAAAATATTTCATTGATTTTAAGTTTCCAAAGCAGGGGAATGTCATTCCTGTAAAACCTTGTTAGCGAGTTTATTGCCATCAATTTTTACTTCACGCCGCGTGTTCGCAACATTCTGCTCTGCTTCACTTCGCTACTTGAATACTGCTCGTATTCTCCCTTTTCAAGAAGCAGTTGCGTGACGTTGCCAAAGCGTCTCGGAGAGGAAAAGCACGACCAGCGCCCCAGTAGTAGCGTGAAGTAGAAAAATCGTGTTGCACGTTCGGCTACTCGCTCCCGTGCAGAAGCTAATCGCACGCTGTCCGAGTGCTCCCGTTTGTTATCGCACTCACCCACGCTGCATTTATTTTTTAAGGGAAGGAAGGGGGTTCTACTTACGGGAGAATGCGGACAGCATTCGAGTAGCCCCATTCTGCCTTTGCTGTTTTTTTGCTCGCACAGCAGACACTGTCCGTGTCTGCAAACGCGCTCGCTCATTCTATTACGCTCTTGCCTTTTAAGGGGCGGACGGGTGTTCTACTTGCGAAGCGTCACCCACCTTCCCCACTGCACGCCTAAGGGGTTGCATTCGTGCCTTACGGCGCTGCAACGTTTTTTGCCCTGTTTTAGTAGATTTAAATTCTAAGCAATATCGCTTTTGACACCTTATTAAATTTAAAAAATCAAAACTTTTTAAAACATACCCTAAATTTACGATTTTAATGACTGTGCCCCAGATGTCCAGCCTCGCCGCCTTTTATCTCGCAGATGAGCTCGTCGGCGTGCCCGTGTGCTCCGGTTTCGATCTGTATCGTGACATGAGCGATACCAAGGCGGGCTAGCTTGCGCTCTATCTCGTGCGTCACCTCTTGCGCCGCGCTCACGCTCATGTCGCCCTCGATCACGACGTGCGCCGAGAGTGCATTTACGCCGCTTGTGATACTCCAAACGTGCAGATCGTGCGTTGATCTCACGCCCGCCGTCCCGCCAATAGCCGCTAAAATTTCGCTCGTATCGACGTTTGCGGGCGCGCCCTCCATTAGGATGTGAAAGGTGGCTTTTAGCACGCCGTATCCGCTCTTTGCGATGAGTAGCGACACGAGCACGCTAGCCACAGCGTCCGCCCAGCCCCAGCCAAAGCTCATGATGAGTATCGCCGCCACGATCGCGCCCACAGAGCCCAGAGCGTCGCCCAGCACGTGCAGATATGCGCCCCGCATATTCACGTTTTCTCTCGTGTCCGCCCCGCGCGCCATATAAAGTGCGACGACGATATTTACCGCAAGCCCCACCGCGCTGATAACCAGCATGCCTAGGCTTGCCACTTCGGGCGGGTTTTGCAGGCGGCGGATCGCCTCGATGACGACGAGGACGGCGATGGCGATGAGCGCGATGCCGTTTATCGCCGCGGCTAAAATTTCGATGCGCTTGTAGCCGAAAGTATTTTGCAGCGTGCCCTTTTTCTCGCCAAATTTAAACGCAAACAGCGAAAGCGCGAGTGCGGCGGCATCTGAAAACATATGCCCGGCGTCCGAGAGCAGCGCGAGGGAGTTTGTGACCAGTCCGCCCACGATCTCAACGAGCATGAAGCCAAAGATGATCAAAAACGAATTTCGCAGTGTGGTTTTATTTGCCGAGTGCGAGTGAGCGTGAGTACCGTGGCTGTGCGCTTCGTGATTATATTTGTTGCAGCCTTGCCCATTATGCACGTGTTTTTCATTGTCGTTTTTATTGCAGTCACATTCGCCCTGTGCGTGCTCGCTCAAGGTATGGTCGTCGCAGCCATGCAGCGTACGTTCGTCTAGCATTTTTATCCTTTATTTGCGCTCGATGCTTGGAAAATTATTTTACATGCCCACCGTAAAGTCCGTGCTGCACGATTTTCGCAGCGTGGCTAGCTGGTGCAAGATGGCAAATCTGTTTAAATTTAGCACGTTTGCAAGTGCCGTACATTGTCAAATTTCAAATTTGACCTATGTAAATTTGATAGGCATTATAGCCAAATGGGTATTTGATTGTCGATTAAATTTCCGATAAATTTGACATCGGGTAAATTTAAGCTAGCGATGACCAGTATTCGAGTAACCCCTTCCTTTCACCACCGCTCGTTCATCCACATTACACTAGTATTTTCAAGGGGCGGACAGGTGTTCTACTTGCGGGAGAATGCGGACAGCATTCGAGTAGCCCCTTCCTCACTTGCCACTACTCACTCGCATCGTAAATACTGCTCGTATTTACTTCTATGCTCACTCCCCCACACTGCACGTTCAAGGTTGCTGCCGCTTTGCGATAGGTTTTAAACAAAAGTCAATTCAAAAAAGTTAAAAGCACAAAAAGTCAGCAAAATAGCAGATGGCTAAATTTGCAAATTTAGCCCCTCGCATACTGAAATTTGAGCCAAATTTAGCTTAAATTTACTCCTTGCTTGCCGCATTTATGCGTTTGCCGATGTCTTTTAAATTTGAAAACTCTTCAATGAGGCGCGGCGAGTCGTCCAGACTGATCGCGAAGCTCTGTCGTCCAGACTGATCGCGAAGCTCTACAGATACGTGACTACCGAGTAGATGTGCCCCGCGCTGTCCTTACCGCCTATATCTATCGTCAAAAACGCCGCCGAGACGCCGATGATAAAGTAGCTCATCGCCTCGCGGTTTGAGATCGCTACGCGCAGGCGTGAAACGATGTCGTAGTGGCGTTTTAGCGTGCTAAATTTGCCTAAATTTATGGCGGCGGCTTCCTTTTCGAGGCGGTCGTTTAAGCGAAGGTAAAGGTAGTCGTTGCGGCGAACGTATCTAGGCAGCACGAGTGCGAAAACGACCATCACGAGGACGCACGCGAACGCGACTTTTAGCTCGATGAAAAGCAACATAAACGCCGAGCCGATGATCGAGACGACCGTCGTGAAAAACATCGGGAAATGTGACTCGAAAAAATTGACAAATTCGCGTGAAAGTGCGACGCGAGCGATGATGGTGGAGTCGTCTTTTTGATTTTGCTTCTCGTTTAGGATGACATTTACGGCGATCTTGGCGTAGATGCTCGTAAAGACCTGCGTATCGATGCGCCGCCTCACCGCGCCGACAAACCACATAAAAAGCACCACAAGAGCATAGACGAGGGCTTTTACGCGCTCGCCGGCGATTAGCGAATTTATCGCAAAGCCCGCAAATATCGGATACATCAGAAACAGCGCGTTTTCGGCCAGTACGAGGCTAAATGTGAAAATGAGCTTTTTGGCGTTTTCTTTGGCGATAAGTTTTAGCGTTTTAAAGGCATTTTGCTGCAAAATTTCTCCTAGATTTTGGTTTTTTGGGGCGATTGTAGCGAAAATTATGTTTTTGTCAAATTTGAGGGGGATTGGGGTTTGTAAATTTTATTTTTATTAAAGTAAAATTCTAAATCTATAAAAAAGACGAACAAGGTTCTACTTGCGGGCAAGCGCGGACGGCGTTCTTGTAGCCCTTTCCACCTTTGCCACTTTCGCTTGCATAGCAAATACTGTTTGGTATTACTTCTATGCTCGTTCCCCATTGTGCCTATTCTTGTCAAGAGGCAGAAAAGGTTCTATTCGCAGGAGAATGCGACCATCATACCTATATCGCTCCTTTCGCCCTTGTCATTTCTCACACTCATCGCAAACGCTGTTTTACTTGAATACTGTCCGTATTCTCCCTATCATAAGTATTCGCACACTGCATACTCAAATTCGTTGCTACTTCGCAGCAGGATTTAATTTCTTGCTGTAACTCTTGACATTACAACAAATGTCTGATATAATGCGCCGTAACAAAATTGATTACAACTTTTGAAAATCCGTTATAAACGGCTTTGGTTGTAAAATTTTGAAATTTATCCAAAAGGACATAAAATGAAAGTAGCGATCATCGGTGCAAACGGCAAGAGCGGAGCAAATTTAGTCGCAGAAGCCCTAAAAAACGGACACGAAGTAACAGCTATCGTGCGAAACAAGGCTTACAAAAACGATAAAGCAAAAGTCATCTATAAAGACGTTTTCGAGCTTACGAGTGCGGATCTGGCAGGCTTTGACGCGGTTATCAGCGCGTTTGCGGTTTGGACGCCTGAGACTTTCCCACTTCACGCAAAGCACACCAAGCATCTTGCAGATGCACTTAGCGGCACGAAAACTAGGCTATTCATCGTGGGTGGAGCGGGCACGCTTTATGTAAATAAAGAGCGCACGCTAATGCTCATGGATGCGCCTGATTTTCCGGCTGATTACGTCGGTGTGGCGCGGGCATGCGCGGCGTCGTTTTATGAGCTAAAAGAGCGAAAAGACGTGCTTTGGACGTATGTTTCGCCAGCGGCCGACTACGACGCAAACGGAGCAAGGACGGGCAAATACACCGCCGGTAGTGACGAGCTCATCGTAAATAGCGCAGATGAGAGCTACATCAGCTATGCAGACCTTGCGGTAGCTATCATTGACGAGCTAAAAAACGCAAAACACGTGCAAAAGTGCCTCACCGCCGTGGGTGAAAGGGCGTAAATCCATCGTGCCGCCTTGTCCGAGATGAGGCGGACGCAATCAAAAGTAAATTTTGGCTAAAATAAGAGGATTTCATAAAATTTAGAGGACAAAGTGCAGGTAGGGACAAAATTTTCGGTATCGATCCATATATTATTATCGGCGGAATTTTTTAAAGACGAGAAGGTGACTAGCGAGTTCATCGCAAGCAGCGTGGGAACAAACCCGGTCATAATAAGAAAGCTCACGCAGCTTTTGAAAAAGGCGGGGTTACTTGAGGTAAGAGCCGGCGTGGGCGGAGTAAATTTAGCCAAAAAGCCGGGACAGATCACGCTCTTTGACGTCTATCAGGCAGTCAGCGACGATGAGAAAAATCTATTTAAAATCCATGCCAAATCGCCCGCGGCCTGTCCTCTTGGCGGTAAGATAGAAAATTTACTGAATTCTCATTTTCTAAGCGCTCAAAATGCGATGCAAAAAGAGCTTGGCAAGGTAAATCTACAAGATCTTTTAGACGAGCTGAAGGCCTAAATTTAGCCCTTTTTATAAATAGCGAAAGATCGCGCTATAAATTTCTCGTCCGTGTCTACGCTCGCCATCTTTCGCGTCTTGCAAAGCCAAGCAAATTTAAGAAAATTGACTCTGTTATAATAAATCATTGATACTTGCTTCGCTTCTGCTTTGCAGTTGCGAACGAAGTGAAGCAAAAACCTTGCTCAATCCAGGAGCAACCTAGCACAGACGCGAACAGCGTTTGTGCGGGGGCGAGTAGCCGAACATATAGCACGATTTACGCAGTCAGCTACCGCTTCCCTGTCCTCGTAGCGAAGTCTCGTTGCGAACGCGTAGCGTGAAGCAAAAATCGGCGGTGATAGCGTCGCTTCACAAGGTTTGACTTCGTTTTAAAAGCTGAAAATGAATGAAATATTTTAACAGAACCATAAAATTTCAAAATTTATCATCGGTAGCCAAAATAAACTACCGATGTTCGTAGTAGTAATAATCAATTAAATAAGCTATTTACACTCTCGTTGTGATAAACGCGCCTGATGACTTCGCCAAAGAGCGGCGCGACGCTTATCACTTTTATGCAGTCTAAATTTTCTTTAAGCGGTATCGTATCGGTCACAACGAGCTCGTCTAAAAAGCCCATTTTTAGGCGCTCATACGCAGGCCCACTTAGCACCGGATGCGTGCAAAAGGCCATCACGCTGGTAGCTCCGCGCTCTTTGAAAACCTCAGCGGCCTTGACTATCGTGCCTGCCGTATCTATCATATCGTCTACTAGTATCACGTCTTTACCGCTTACGTCACCTATGATGTTCATCACTTCGCTTTCGTTGGCTTTTTCACGGCGTTTATCGACGATGACCATGTCTAAATTCAGATTTTTAGCAAGTGCTCTGGCGCGTGCGACGCCGCCTACATCCGGGCTCGCTACTATCGGGTTTGGCAGGCTTTTAGTCCTAACATACTCGTTAAAAACGATACTTCCGTAGAGATTATCGACCGGGATGTCGAAAAATCCCTGTATCTGTCCGGCGTGTAGGTCCATAGTGACGACACGATCGATACCGGCAGTTTGCATCATGTTAGCTACGAGCTTTGCAGTGATCGGCACGCGAGGGGCGGCCTTTCTATCCTGTCTGGCATAGCCAAAATACGGCACTATCGCGGTTATAGAGCTTGCCGAGCTTCGCTTGAGCGCGTCGGTCAGGATCAAAAGCTCCATTAAATTTATATTTGCCGGCGCACAGGTCGGCTGGATCACGAAAACGTCCTTGCCGCGCACGCTCTCGCCCACTTGGATATTTATCTCGCCATCGCTGAAGCGCTTTATATTTGCCTCGCTCAGCGGTAGCGAGAGATATTGAGAAATTTTCCTCGAAAGCTCGATATTAGCCGTTCCCGAGAAAATTTTATAGCCTCTCATCTTGAAAACCTTTAGCTTGATTTGATGAGTAATTTTAGCAAAATGAGCTAAATTTTAAATTTAAAGCTCCTCTTCCCACTCGCTCCAGCCCACAAACATCACGTCACCCTCGATGACACCGACACCTTTTGTCTTTAGCGCCCCGTCCTTGTCATAGCATGTCACCAAAGCCCTGCCGTTTTCCTCCTCGATAAACATCCTCCATTTCGTCTCGTTGCCAAAATCATCCACCATGTCCCAGTCGTATTCGCCAAAAAAGCTATCGCTTGCCGTTCCTTCGCCTTTAGCGACGCCCCCGACTACGACTACTCCCGCGTAAACCGCCCAAGTCGAGGTTATCGTTCCGTTTTTAAAATCTTTTACAAATTTAGCGCAGCCAACGTTTTGTCTCATCGTTTTCCTTTAAAATTTTCGTCATTTTACTAAAATTTGGCTAAAATTCCTGCATGTTTAAAGTAATAAGAATTTACGACTTCATAAAGTCGGGTGAGAGCGATTTTGAAGGTGTCTTTGTGGATAGACTCTATCCAAGAGGCGTGAGGAAGGAAATCTTCGAGCAGTTTTTGTGGCTAAAAAGCGTCACTCCGTCAAACGAGCTTAGAGCATGGTTTCACTTCGATAAAGAGGGCAGGTTTGAGGAATTTTGTGCTAAATTTAGACGTGAGCTTCAAGGCGAGGAGGCGCAAAAGGGGCTTAAAATTTTAAAAGATCTGGAAACAAAGCACAAAAACGTCGCTTTACTCACGGCCGTAAAAGAGCCAGAGCTAAGCCATGTCAAAGTGATCTTGCAGGCGCTAAAAGGCAAATAAACGGCTCTCTTGGCATGGGTCAAATCATTTGGCCAAAAACCAATCGCTTTATAAAATTTTACTTCGCTGGAGAATTTAGGATTTTAAGAATTAGCTTTATTTTAAATACTCTTAAACGAATGCTTCGCAAATCTTACTCGCTCCACAAAGTGCCGAACATATAGCACGATTTTGGCGGTCAGTCTTGCGACTTTCCTCAAAATCGGCGGCAATAGTGTCGCTTCATAAGATTTGACTTCGCGTCAGTAAAAATTTTTACAAAAAGAGTCTTTGATTAAAGTCGGGAGAGCCCCGACTTTAATTTAGAATTTGTAGTTATATGCGGCGTATAGGCCGTAGCTGTTGAATTTACCCTCGTCAAATTTCGTTCTGTCGTATCTCAAGCCAAGCTCGACCTCGTTGTGCTCGTCAAAGCTATAAAGGCCGCCCACTCTGCCACCGATAGTCCAGTCAGTGGAGTTGTCAGATATATGCACCCTTTCGCCAGGGCCGACTGTGCCTAGTTTATAGTCAAGATACGTAAAGCCGGTATATGCGCCGACTAAAAATCTCAAATTTTGTGCGATCTGAGGTGTGTAGTCAGCACCGACTAAAAATTTATGAGTTTTCCATTTAAGATCGGCTTTCACGTCGCCTACCGTTTTGTGAGCCTTAGCTTTAGTGCCGTAGACGTATTCTCCGTAAACTCTGTAATCGCCAAAGTCATAACCGCCTTGGATTCCAAGCGGGATAGACGAGTCTTTAAATTTTATGCCGTCATCCTTAAGCTCGTTGCCGGATTTGAAGTTATAACCTACACTGCCGCCTACGAACGCACCTTGCGCGAGGGCGCACGAGCAAGCTAGCGAGCCAAGAACGGCGACTTTCAACAACGCGTTTGAAATTTTCATTTTAACTCCTTGTTTTAAAATATCCATAACTATATCGCTAAATTTTTAATAGCCCATAAATCCAAATTTGACGAAAAATTCGCTTTTATAAACGTGAGCTTACTTTATAAACCCGCTCGCGATGACGCGCTCGCCGTCATACATCACGCAAAGCTGCCCCTGCGCGACGCCAAGAGCGTTCTGAGATAGCGCAACTACGGCGGTTTTATTTTGCTTATCGATCTTTACGCTAGCCTCCAGCTTTGGGCTGCGGTATCTTATCTTCGTCTCGCACTCGAACTCGTCCTCGTCGATGAACAAATTCACATTTTCAAGCTCGACGATCTTTTGTGCCAGGTCGTCCTTGCTACCAACGACTATCTCGTTTTTATCGGCGTTTATCTTTAACACAAAATGCGGCTCGTGCGCGCCAAATACCTCAAAGCCGCGTCTCTTGCCGATCGTATAATGCATATAACCCTGATGACGGCCGATGACTTTGCCGTTTTTATCGACGACATTGCCCGGTAGATTCGTGTTGTAATGCTTATTTAAAATTTCGATATAAGTATCTTCTACGAAGCAAATCTCGCTGCTCTCAGGCTGCGTGGCAAACTCGTTTAGCACGGGTACTTCACGCGCAAGCTCCTTGATGTCGGCTTTAAATTTATCTCCAAGCGGGAAAATAACGTCTTTTAGCACCTCTTTTGGCACCTGAGCCAAAAAATAGCTCTGATCTTTGCTCGGATCTTTCGCCATCGTGACAAAGCCGTCTATTATCTGCACGTAATGCCCTGTCGCAAGCTTCTCGCAGCCGTTTTGCTTGGCGAAATTCAAAAGCGCGCCCAGCTTTATGAAACGGTTGCAAAGCGCGCACGGATTTGGCGTCTTGCCCTCTTTATAAAGCCTAACGAAGGGATCGTAGACAAATTCGTTGAATTTATCTTGCAGGTCTAAAATATGCACCTTTATGCCAAGATACTCGCCGACTTTTTTGACCTTACGGATGTTTTCTTCGTGATAGCCGGGCTTTTGATGTAGCTTCATATAGCAGCCCTCTATCTCATGGCCGGCTTCTTTTAAAATTTTAGCGGTCATCGTGCTGTCCACGCCACCGCTCATAGCAACCATTATCTTCATAAAAACCTTTTTGTAAAATTAATGTAAAGAGGAGATTATATATCTGAATTTTAAATATGCAAAATTTCGCTCACTATAAGCTCGATGTCATCGGTGATCTTGTATAGATCCACATCTTTTTGGCTTATCGTTTTTTGAGTGACTAGAGTCGTTTTTATAAACTCATCTAGCCCTTGCCAAAATTTTGTACCGACAAGGTAAATTTTGACCTTTTTGCTGCCGATCTGCGCCAAAACTAAAATTTCAAACAGCTCATCGAGCGTGCCAAAGCCGCCCGGAAATACGACGAACGCGACCGAGCTGTCAGTCAGTGCAAATTTACGCGGGTTTAAATTTGAAAAGAGATATTTCGCGGTCACATAAGGATTTGTCGCTTGCTCAAACGGCAAACGCACGTTCAGCCCGATGCTGGGGCTCTTGCCGCTCTCAAATGCGCCCTTGTTTGCGGCTCTCATTATGCCGTCTCCGCCGCCGGTCAATACCGCAAAGCCAAGCTCGCCCAGCCTAAACGCGAGATCGTGCGCCATTTTACAGTAGGCGTTATCGTCGTCAAATCTAGCCGAACCAAAAAAGGTAACATTTTTGTTTTTGTAGTTTAAGATGCTTTGAAATTTCAGCAGATCGTCTATCAGATCGCTACTCATTTTGCCCCTATTTTAGCTGCTGCAGACGCTCGCGCTTAGAGCCTATCTGAGTGATCTGGATACCGAAATTCCCGTCTATTATCACGACCTCGCCAAGTGCGATGACCTTGTCACCGATCAAAATTTCAAGCGGATCGTTAGCCAGTTGATTTAGCTCGATGACCGAGCCTATGTCCATGCTGAGCACGTCTTTTAGCAGCATCCTTTTAGAGCCAATGCGCACGCGAATAGGTAAGCGCACGTCCATTATGAGGTTGATGTTTCGCATCTCTTCGGCGCTAAATTCGCTCCTGGATCCGTGAGTCGCTTTTGCTTGATCGCCGCTTTGCCCTTCGCTCTCTCCGACCTTCGTAGGCTCAAAAAATTTCATCAAAGTATGATCGCACACAAAGCCGATATGCTCGTTTATGTCCTCTATCTTGACGCTAAATAAAAACAGCTTTTCATAGACCGAAAAATCAAGCGCAGAATTTTCATCTAGGAAATTTACGTTTACTATCTCAAAGCTGATTTTTGGCATGCCTTTTTGCGCGCCAAGCGAGGTGCTAAAGGCGCTTAAAAGGTTTGAAAATATCTCCTTTGCGGCGTCCAGCTCGTCAGCTCCCAGTGTCTCGTTTCGCGAAATTTCCTCCTCGCCCATCATCCATTCGCTGATCGCGCTTACCAAAATCGGCGTGCAGACGATCTCGGCTTTTGCGTTCACATCGCCGCTTAGCATGACGCTAGCCATGACCACAGGCGGCTTTATGCCGTTTTGAGTAGGGGCGTCAAAGTCGTTCCTCTCGCCTACTTCGGGCGTGCGTCCGGTCAGTCCTTCGACCGTGGCCTTAAGCTCGTTCGTAAATAAATTGAAAAAATCATTCGTCATCGTCTTGGCTCTCTTCTTCGTTTGTGTTTTCGTCAGGCTCATACGCCATAAGTTTGGCTTTGCGCTCCTCTTCATATTTTTCAAGGATATTTTTGATTTCGTCCTTATCGGAGCGGATGAGCTGCTCGATCTTTATGGATTTTCTAAACCTATGTAGCCCGACCTCGGCTAAAAATACCTCTTTTTTATCGATGCAAACGATGGCTTTATCGTCTGCGCTCCTATCAAGGCGCACGATGTCACCCTCTTTTAGATCTAAAAATTCGCTCACGCTGACTATGGCTTTGCCTAAAATCGCCTCATAAAGCACCTCGGCGCGTCCTATGAGCGTCTTTAGCTCCTTGTTTCGGCTCTTTTTAGCCGATGTCTCGCCTAGCATTATATCGCGATTTGCCAGGCGGCTTAATACGGGTTCTAGATAGATGACCGGGTAGCACAAATTTATCATCCCGCTTGAATTTCCCACGATGATCTCCATCACGACCATTATCACGATCTCATTTTGAGAGACGATCTGAACGACGTTTGGTGAGCTCTCTTTGGCTTCGACGTTTGGATACATGTCAGTTATCATAGCCCAGCTCTCTTTTAGGCGCTGCATTATCATCCTAAGCACGGCATCGAGCAAATTTACCTCGATGTCGGTCAGCTCGCGATTAGTCTCGAAATTTTCACCCGTTCCGCCAAGCAGACGATCTATCATCGGAAAGGCGATGCTGGGGTTTATCTCCAAAATACAGTTGCCATCAAGCGGCTTTATACTAAAGACGTTAAAGCTAGTCGGGCTTGGAAGGCTCATCAAAAACTCACCGTAAGTCATCTGATCTACGCTGTGAAGGCGAATTTCGACGATGCTTCTCATCACGCTTGAAATTTGTGAGGCTAAATTCCTGGCAAGCTTGTCGTGGATGCCTTTGATCGCGCGAAGCTGCTCTTTGCTCACGCGATTTGGACGCTTGAAATCATAAATAATGATCTGCTTTTGCTCGCCCGGTGCGCTCTCTTCTATCTCGATCGAGCTGGTATCGCCGTCTTCGTCGACGACTTCAAGCAGCGCGTCTATCTCTTCTTGACTTAAAATATCAGCCATTAAGCCCCCAAACTCTTTCTTAATCTATCCAAAAGCCGTTTATGTATTTGTGAAATTCTGCTCTCACTTATCTGCATTATCTCGCTTATCTCTTTTAAATTCAGCTCTTCGTAATAATATAACTGAATGACCATCTGATCGCGCTCATCAAAATTTTCAAGTATTGCCTCTATCTTTTGTATGAGATCCTCTTTTTCTACGCTTTGCTCTACGTTATGCTGACTAAAAAGCTCCATCTGATCGTCTATCGGAAGCACCGTGATGATGCTGCTGACGCCTCTTGCTTCGCGGATCTTTTCTATATCCTCGCCAAGCTTTTTGGCTAGATATTCATCGTCAGGCTCTTCTTCAAATTCGTTAAAATAAGCGTCGATAGCGGAATTTATAGCCTTTACCAGCTTCCTGTTCGTTCGGCTCATTATATCAAGTCCGCGCAAATAATCAAGCATAGCGCCATAAATACGCTTTTTGCCGTATCCCCAAAAGGAGTCGTTTTGCTCCTTGTCGTATTTACGGCTAAGCTTTATCATCTCCTCCACGCCTACACCGATGAGATCGTTCACATCGATGCTGGAGGGCAAGCGCTCCTTTAGTCTAAAGGCCATCGCACGAAGTGCGGGCATATACTGCAAGACTATCTCGTCTTGCTCTTTTTTTATCGTATTTTGATAAGCGTTAAGCTGCTTTTGCTTTAGCTCGTGCATTTTCTTTGCCTGAAATTTTATCGGCCTGTTCGGCTGCGGCGGCTACTTTTAGCATGATGTTTTCCATGCGTTTTTCCCTTATGGCGAGCTCCGAGATCAGATAATCAGCGATCTCTTCGTGTCTATCCTTATCGAAAAATCTCTTCATCGTGCGGCGAACGTCTACGTAGTTCATTATCACGATGTGAACGATGAGATAAAAGAAAAACGTTATAAGTAGCGTATAAACGAGCATTTCGACAGGCTCGTTTACCTTTAAAAGCGTAAAAAGCATACCCACAAAAAAGCCGCAAACCGTAAAAAATGCTATAAAATTCTCTGCTCGCACAAGTGGCTCCCTTTAAAATTGTTCTATCAAGCGCTTGAAAAATCCGCCAAAGCTCCTGCTTTGCCCGTCAGTAAGCACTTTCCGTTCCAACCTATAAAGCAAATTCGACGCTATTTGCTTTATCTGCGTGCTTGGCTGCGAATACGGCGCATCGTTCGTAAAGAGCGTGCGCTGCTTTATGCTCTTTGCTACGCCCTTGTCAGCCTCTACACAGCCTATCAGCTCGAGACTTAAATTCGAGCCGATATTGGTATCGGCCACACGTTTTATATTTTCAAAAATTCTGGCCGCCTCGGCTTCGTTTTTTACCATATTTAAAAGCATGAGTTCGTTGTTTTTAAACCTTGAGACTATCTTTATCACGGCGTAAGCGTCGGTTATAGCGGCGGGATCTGGCACGGTCACTACGATTATCTCGTCGGCTGCTTCTAAAAAGAGCTGAGTGTTGCCACCTATGCCCGCTCCCGTGTCTATTATGAGAAAATCAAGCTCGTCAAGCTCGCCGGCTTCGCTTAAAAACCTCTCGTATAAAAATTGATTGTTGAATTTTAAAATTTCATCGCCGCTTTCGCCCGGGATCAAGATCAGGTTTTTATTCACCGGTATCAAAATTTCCTTTAGCGAGCACTCGCCTTTTAGCACGTGAAGCAGGTTTTTACCCATTTTTACGTTTAGTATCACGTCTAAATTCGCCAAACCGATGTCAGCATCAAGTAGCCCGACTTTATAGCCGTTTTGAGAGAGGATATTGGCTAAATTCGCGCTTATCGTGCTTTTGCCCACACCGCCTTTGCCGCTGGTGATCGCGATGAAATGAGTGTTTTTTTGGCTGCTGCTGGCAGATACTAAATTTTGCAGTTTTTGGGCTTGGTTACTACTCATCGTCGTCCTTACCGGATGCGCCCTTATCGTATCCATCAAGCACGCACTCGACTAGAAATTCGCTCTTTGCTTCAAGCAGATCATCAGGCACTTCTTGACCTACGCAAAAGTAGCTCACTGGCGTATTCGTCTCGTAAATGAGCGAAAAAACGTTGCCGAAGATACGCGTCTCGTCAAATTTCGTGATGATGAGCGTGTCGATATCCAAAAATGAAAATCCGTTGTAAATTTCCATCAGATCCTCGACTTTAGAGCCCGCAGAAAGCACTAGATTCACATCTATCTGCGCGCCGCTGTGCTTTAAAAATTTATCGAGCTTATCAAGCTTTTCTTTATCGTATTGAGAATTTCCAGTAGTGTCTATTAGTATCACATCGCAGTGGCTGAGCGTCTTTATCGCGTCTTTAAACTCCTCGACCTCTATCACGTCGAGGATCGGCAGCTTCATCATCTTTGCGTATTGAAAGAGCTGCTCGACCGCTCCGATACGATATGTATCAAGCGTGATGATACCTGTTTTATAGCGCTTTTCGTTGCCATAAGCAAATCTAGCCGCAAGCTTTGCAAGCGTAGTCGTCTTACCAACACCAGTAGGCCCCACCAGCATCATTATGCGCTGCTTTTTGTCGCTTCGCTCCTTGCGGCAAGGCAGCATATTTCGCAAAAGCGAGTAAAAATATCGCTTCACGGCGGTCGGATTTGACTTCATCGACGCGGGTAAATTTTGTATCGTAGCCTGCATGATCGCCTCAAGATGCTCGTTTTTCATGCCGCTTTTCTTTGCGGCCTTATAAATGCTGGCAAATTCCGGCGGTATCGCGAGATTGTTGCGATTTGGCGCGCGCTCGTCCCATATCATGTCGGTTATTAGCCCTAGCTTTTCGTTTAGGGCGTTGACCTGCTTCGCGACGTCGTCTATTTTTTTATTCATGCCTAAATTCGGCTCGTCGCTTGATCTTATCTCGGTGATATCGACATTTGCGATGGCGCTGATCTCTTTTGCCGCGGCTGAGATGTTTAAAAGCACGCTCTCGTCATAAGGCTCGGGCGAAACGGTCTTTGGCTTTTTGGCTAAATTTTGGCTTGGCTGCTCGGTTATCTCAAATTTTGGCTTGGCAGGCTCGTAGTTTTGGTTAAATTTAGAGTAGGCATTTTCGTAGTTCACGGCTCTAGGATTTGGCTTTGGCTTGGTAGGCACGTCGTCCTCTTCGACGCTGACTAAAATTTCATAAAGCGGCTTTTTGTTTATAGTCTTTGCTTGTATCTGCTTGGTGGTTACTAATATCGCCTTCTCACCGCAAGCATCTTGCGCCTTTTTCAGCGCTTCGATAGTGCTCTCACCAGTAAATGTATGAAATTTCGTTGCCATTTATATCCTTTAACCTCTCATAAGCCCCATCGGCACTATCACGCTGAGCCTCTCGCCAGCCCCCTTGTGAGGAAGCCTCAGCCTCTCACTCTTTCTTGAAGGCCCGCTAAAATACAAAATATCCAGATCAAGCGTCCTGGGCGCATTTTTAAAGCTTCGCACGCGCTTGAATTTACGCTCGTAATGCTGCAAAATTTTAAGCAAAACGTTCGAGCCAAGGCTCGTTTGTAAATTTATGACAGCGTTACTAAAATCAGCCTGTGCTTCGTATCCAAACGCCGCATTTATCAGTATCGGCGAGCACTCCACGATATGAAACCGCCTATCGTTTGATAACGCTCTTATAAATCTGTCAAAACGCCTCGCGCTGTTGCCGATATTACCGCCAAGCCCGACAAAAGCGCTAAATTTAAAATTTTCATCGAAACCAAAACAGCAGGGACAAAAGCGACTCCTCTCAAGCCTCCTCGCTCCCGCCAGCCTCATAAAACCTCAGCCCCGTCCTCGCGCACGACGACCACGTCCTCGATACGCACGCCAAATTCATTTTCCAGATAAATACCGGGCTCGACGCTAAAGACCATGCCTTCTTTTAAAATTTCATTGCTTTTAGCCGCGATGAAAGGCAGCTCGTGGATATCTACGCCCACTCCATGGCCCGTCGAGTGGAAAAAATCCTTCGCATAGCCCGCATCTGCGATGACTTTGCGAGCGGCAGCGTCTATGTCGCTGGCCTTTGCGCCCACTTTCACGGCCGCTATGCCGGCAGCCTGCGCGCGCTTTACGATCTCGTAGATCTCTTGTCGCTTCGCATTTTTGAAATTTTGCTCTTTTGAAAAATTGAAATTTTCATCAAAGCACGCAGTCCTAGTGCGATCGGAGCAGTAGCGCTCGAATTTCACTCCGGCGTCTAAAAGCAGCAGATCGCCCTTTTTTAAAATTTTATCAGTCGGTAGGGCGTGCGCCTTTGCGGCGTTTTCATTTATCGCGACGATAGGATCGAAGCTTAGATTAAGGCTGTTTTTTTGCCTAAAAATGAGGCCTGCGTTAAAATGTAGCTCCCTTTCGCTCATGCCTTCGCCGTTTTCACGCACGAACGCGGCAAATTCGTCGAAGCATTTCGCGCCTAGCCTCGCGGCCTCTTTTAAAATTTCGATCTCTTTCTCGTTTTTGCAGATCCGCTTTAGCTGCGAGAAATTCGGCTTTGGCTTGAAATTTATACTAAAACCCCTGCTAAGAGCCTTAAAATCGCTCACGCTAAGCTCGTTCGGGTTAAAAACGAGGCTTTTTGGCCTTAGCTTTCTTAAAAGCACTCTTGCCTCACTCATCAAGTATCGCTGCGCTAAAACGACGACAGTATCGCTATTTACAGAGGCTTTAGCCTCGAAATAATACCTCGCGTCGGTGATGAAATATTTCACTGCGTCCACGCAGAGTAAAATTTCATTGTCGCAGCTGTAGCCACACTCGAAAAATACGGCGTTCTCGTCTTTTAAGATGAAATTCATTTATTTTCTTGATTTGCTCTTATGGCTTTGATCTGCTCGAAAATTTGAAGCATACCTATCATCGCCAGATGGTATCCAACAGGTCCAAAACCTACTATCTGACCCGCTGCGATCGGCGCTATGAGGCTTTTATGGCGAAATTCCTCACGGCGATGTATGTTGCTGATATGCACTTCGATGACAGGCAGTGCGACCGCGCTCAGAGCGTCTCTGATAGCGATAGAAGTATGCGTGTATGCGGCCGGGTTTATGATGATGCCGTCGGCTTCACCAAGGCACTCTTGGATCTTATCCACGATCTCGCCTTCAAGGTTGCTTTGGAAAAACTCGATGTCGATGTCGTTTTGATCGGCTACGATCTTCATTTGAGCGTGGATATCTTCCATCTTCATCGCACCGTATACAGAAGGCTCGCGAACGCCCAGCATGTTGATGTTAGGGCCCTGCACGACCATGATTTTTAGCTTCTTATCCATACTTTTCCTTTTTTGTAAAATGTTGTTTGATTATACATTTTTGTTCCTAAATTTTCGCTACAATAAGGAAAAATTTCAAGGTTTTTTATGGAAATTTTAAAGGCCAAATGGCTGATCGTTTGCGATGAAAATTTCAAAATTTTAAAAGATCGTTGCATCGCTTTTGACGAGAAAATTCGCGCTATCGGCAGCGAAAGCGAACTGAGAGCGAAATTCAAAAACGCCAAATTCAGCGAGCTTAGAAACTCCGTCATCGCGCCCGCATTCGTAAATACGCACGTTCATTTGGAATTTAGCGCAAACGCGTCCGAGCTTACATACGGCGATTTCATAGCGTGGCTTGGCTCTATCGTGACTCATGGCGGCGAGCTTGCTAAAAAATGCACGCCAAAGATCATGCAAAAAGCCCTAAATTCTATGCTAAAAAGCGGCGTCGGCACGGTGGGCGCAGTCTCTAGCTTCGGCAAAGATCTGCAGATTTTAGCCGCTTCGCCCGCTAGAGTCGTATTTTTCAATGAAATTTTAGGCTCAAACGGCGAATTCGTAGAACAAAACTGGCTAAATTTCATGGCTAAATTCAAGGCCAGTCAGGCATTTGCCAGCGCTCGTTTCACGCCTGCCATATCGCTTCACTCGCCCTACTCTATCCATCCTGACCTTGCTATAAAGGCGCTAAATTTCGCGCGCGAGAAAGATCTGGTAGTCTGCACGCATTTTTTAGAGAGCAAAGCGGAGAAAAGCTGGCTAGGTAGCGGCACGGGCGCGTTTAAAGAGCATCTAAAGCGCTTTGTCAAAGAGCCAAAGCCGATGTTTAGCGCAGACGGCTATTTTGCGCAATTTTCGCAGCTTAGGACGCTTTTTACGCATTGCGTTTATGAGAGCGATTTTACGAAATTTAAGCCCTATCACTCTATCACGCACTGCGCGGTCTCAAACCGCTTACTTGGCAAAAAAGCGCTCGATCTAGGCGCTATCTTGCGCGCTAAAGTAAATCTAAATATCGGTACCGACGGGCTTAGCTCAAATATCAGCCTAAATTTTTGGGATGAGCTAAGAGCCGTGCTCTTGACGCATCAAAATTTAGAGCTAAATCACCTTGCCAAGACCGTTTTCAAGGCGGCCACAAAAGGCGGTGCAGACGCGCTTGGTATAAATAGCGGCGAGCTAAAGCCCGCTAAACTAGCCGACATCGCTGTTTATAGCGCTCCAAAATGCGATGAGAGCGAGCTTATCTTGCAGCTCATCTTACACACCAAACAGGCCAAAAGACTTTACATAGGAGGAAAAATTTGCGAATTTTAAAGCTCATTTTCGCGCCCGTGGCGGTGATCTTAAAATTTATCAACACCAACTTCAAAGCACTCGTATTTTTGCTGATCTTGATCCTACTCTTTGCACCAAGCGGCGACATAAAGCAGCCAAATTTAGCGCGGATAGACATAAAAGGTGCGCTATTTGACACGGATGAAATTTTAAACAAGCTAGAAGAGCTCAGAAACGATCAAAATATAAAAGGAGTGCTGCTTTACATCGATAGTCCAGGCGGTGCGCTAAGCCCTAGCGTAGAGATAGCCACGCAGGTAAAAAGGCTAAAAGAGAGCAAAAAGGTGCTAGCGTATGCGGGTGGCAGCATGGCTAGTGGCAGCTACTACGCAGGCGTGAATGCGGATAAAATTTTGGCAAACCCGGGCTCTTTCATAGGCTCGATCGGAGTCATCATGCAAGCGCCAAACATAGCCGAACTAGCGCACAAAATCGGCGTCAGCGAGCAGGTCGTAAAGGCCGGAGAGTTCAAGGAGGCGGGCACATTTACTAGGCAATGGAGCAAAGAGGAGCGCGCAAGCCTGCAAAATTTAGTAGACGGCGCGTATGAGCTCTTTACAAAAGACGTGGCACAGGCGCGAAATTTAAGCCTTGATAAAAAGGACGAGTGGGCAAATGCGAGGGTATTTTTAGCTGACGACGCACTAAAAATGGGACTCATAGACGGCGTGTGCGGATATTTTGACGCAAAGAGCGAACTTGAGGCGATGAGCGGCGTAGACGAGCCCGTCTGGCAAGAAAAACCGCAGATCGAAAAGCTGATGGAAAAATTTACGCATCAAGGCATAAATTCGCTTTTTAACGCCTTTTTTAGCGCGCAGGTAAGATAAAATAAGAGTTACCCCGCTCCGCATAGGCGCTGAGCGTGTCCGCGTCACCAAGAGCAAAATTCGTGAAGCATTTCTAGCGAACGTATCAAGCCAAAGAATTTCAAAAAGGACTGAAAATGGGGATATTTGCTAAAATTTTAGCCAAGATGAAAGGCGATGAGGCTAGCGAGATCAATCCTGCACGAGATAACGAGCAAGAGACTTTTTACGCGGACAGCCAAGACGCAGCGATGAGAGAGGCCGCCAAAAAGGCCAGGCAGACGTTTAAATACTTTTGGCGCGAGCTCTACTGGGACAGGCGCCGCATAGTGCCCGCACTTGATATGGCGATGGTAAAGCTGCCGTTTTCGCAAGATGACGGGCGCGAGGTCGAATACATGTGGGTAGATGACGTGGAATTTGACGGAGAGAAAATTTACGGCAGGCTCGTAAATGAGCCGGATACGCTTACGAACATCAAAAAAGGCGACGAGATCGAGGCGCCGCTAGATGAGGTGAGCGACTGGATATTCGTAAGCGAGAGCAAGAGCTTTGGAGCTTTTGGCGTGCAGGCCATGCGCTCAAAAATGAGCGAACAGCAAAGAGTGCGGCACGATGAGGCTTGGGGCGTTAATTTTGGCGACTTTGACGATATTTTGGTGGTCGTCGGGCAAAAGGAGCATCCTCAAAATCTGATCGAACATCCTATGAGCATAAACGGCAAAGATAAATTTGAAAAATTTATAAAAGAAAACTCACGCGAAGCCAGCCTGGCTGACGAGAACGGCTACACGCTGCTTCACAAAGAGGCGATAGCAGGCAATCTCACGACGATCAAAATTTTACTCCAAAATTTCGCCGACAAAAACGCACAGACCGACGATGGCAAAACGGCTTTGGAATTTGCCAGCATAATGGGCTGGGAGCACATCGTAAAAGAGCTAAAGCAAGGCTAAAAACAAGCGACCGGCGTTATGGCTCGCATAAATTCGCGCTAGATTGGACGCTAAATTTAGCCTTTTTGCTCGTATCTGCGAGTATCTCGCACCACATGTAGCTGTCATCGCCGAAACTTCCACGAAAGATCGGCCTTAAATTCAGCCCTATTTTTAGATTTTCACCATCTTTGAAATTTGGACTTTGATATATCAAGAGCCATTTTAAATTCGGTATCTCGCGCTTGGCCGCCATATTTAAAAAGTACTGCGCGCCCTCATACATCACGAGCTTCGCGTCGATACATAGCGAGTCTGAAATTTTCACATCGCGACCGGGCACTTTAAAAAGCGGTATACTCTCATCAAATTTTTGCCGCCTTGAAAAGATGAGAACGTTCGGGCTCTTGCCGCCATTTATCAGTCTCGTATCGAGCCTCGGGCGGTCCGTTCGCACCGTGTTTCCACCGATAACGAGTAGGTCTATCGCGTTTCGTAGCTTATGGACGTGAGTCCTGCTTTGCTCGCCCGAGATCACTCCGCCGTTTGCTACGCCGTTTGCACTCAGAGCGATCTTTAAAAAGCTGAAATTTCCATCCTGCCAGGCTCGAAACGGCGCGATAAGCTCAAGCGCCTTGTCCTTTAAAACGTCAAATCTCACGCACACGCCGCTATCTTTTAAAATTTTAGCCCCTCCGCTTGCTATTTCGTTCTCATCGCGCGCACCGATGACGACCTCGCTGAAATTCAGCCGTTTTAAAAGCTCGGCGCAAGGCGGAGTCCTGCCGTGATGAGAGCAAGGCTCTAATGTTACATAGGCTTTTGCGTCTTTTAGCAGGTTCGCATGATGTGCGAGGATGAATTCGTATGTGAAATTTGGCTCTAGCTCGGCGCTTTTTAGCTCGTCTAGTCCGTTAAAATTTTGAGAGAATTTTGCGCCGTATGCGTCTAAAAATCTAGCTAAAAACTCGTCGCTTAAAGCGCACAATGCGAAAAATACGGCCATCGGCTCGGCATGAAGACAGCCCGCCTTTTTGTGCGCCTCGCAGGATAAAATTTTGCCGTTACGATCCGTTATCACGCAGCCCACGGCAGGATTTGGATAGGTTAGGATTTGAAATTCCCAAGCCTTATTCAAGGCTAGCTGCATATAAAATTCATCGTTCATAAGGCCTCTTTTGGCGCTTTGATCTTAAGCCAGCCCGCTTATCTCGCCTGTTTTGGTATCTATGTGCATATTTAGCGCGCTTGGCGTTTTTGGAAGGCCTGGCATCAGCATTATCTTACCGCAAACTGCCACGATAAATCCAGCTCCTGTGCGTATCTGCAAGTCTTTGACGCTAAATTTAAAGCCCTTTACGCGCCCCAAAAGCTTCGCGTCGTCGCTAAAGGAATACTGCGTCTTTGCGATGCAAACCGGTGATTTTTCAAGCCCCAGCTTTTTGATCTTTTCAAGGGCTTTTTGCGCCGCTTCCTCGAAAACGACCTCGCCAGCTCCGTAAATTTCAGTAGCGATCTTGGTGATTTTGCTTTTCGTATCATCGCTAGTCTCATAGGCAAATTTCATATCGTTTGGCTTTTTTAGCTCTTCAAGCACGAAATTTGCAAGCTCGAGCGCACCCTCGCCGCCTTTTACGAAATTTTCACAAACCGCCATTTTGACACCAAATTTCGCGCAATAATCCCTGACGAAATCTATCTCGCTATCCTCGTCAAAGCCGAATTTATTCAGCGCTACGACTACGTTTAGTCCGAATTTTTGCTTTAAATTTTCGATATGACCGCCTAAATTTGCGATGCCTACTTCAAGTGCGCTCATATTTGGCTTTGTTATGCTCTCTTTATCGGCGCCGCCGTTATATTTGAGCGACCTGATGGTGCTCACCAAGACCACCGCATCCGGTGCTATGCCCGCGACTCTGCACTTTATATCGATAAATTTCTCGGCTCCTAGCTCCGAGCCAAAGCCAGCCTCCGTGATGACGAAATCAGCTAAATTTAGAGCCGTTTTCGTGGCTATGATAGAGTTGCAACCGTGCGCGATGTTTGCAAACGGGCCGCCATGGACGAGAGTCGGCGTGTGTTCGATGGTTTGAAATAAATTCGGCTTCATCGCATCTTTTAAAAGTATGCAGACCGCGTCCTCACAGCCTAGATCGCGCACGTAGATAGGCTCGCCACGATCATCGTAAGCTACCATTATGTTTGCGATGCGCTCTTTTAGATCAGCGAGGCTGGTAGCTAGGCAAAGTATCGCCATTATCTCGCTTGCGGCAGTAATGTTAAAGCCATCCTCACGCTCTACGCCGTCAGCCTTCCCGCCTTGCCCCACGGTGATGAATCTAAGCGCGCGGTCGTTCATATCCATACAGCGCTTCCATAAAATTTTATCAATATTCAGGGGGTTTTCTTGATAGAGGCTATTATCTATCATGGCCGAGATCAGGTTGTTTGCAGAGGTTATCGCGTGAAAATCGCCCGTAAAATGTAAATTTAGATCCTCCATGGGTGCAAGCTGTGAATACCCGCCACCGGCTGCACCTCCTTTTATGCCAAAAACCGGTCCCAAAGATGGCTCGCGAAGTGCCAAACAGACCTTTTTATCAAGGCGATTTAGTGCATCGGCTAGGCCTATCGACATCGTAGTCTTGCCCTCGCCAAAAGGAGTCGGGCTAGTCGCCGTCACCAAGATGAGCTTGGAATTTGACCCCTCAAGTCTTGGCTCGATCTTAGCCTTAAATTTACCGTAAAGCTCCATATCATCTTCGCTAAGTCCTAGCTTGGCGCCTATTTTCGAGATATGATCAAGTTTGGCAAGATGGGTTATTTCGATGTCGCTTAGCATTACCACTCCAGATATGTTTTTGCTTTTTTTATATCGCCGATCTTTATCTCAAACACGCCCTCATCGTTTTCAAGTGCGATACTCTCATCATCGGCTTTCACGAGCCTACCTGCAAATTTCGCCTCGGCAGTTTGAACTTTTACTAGCTCGCCCAGGCTAGCCTTGAAATGCCTCGCCTCACTTAGCTTTCGCTCAAGTCCTGGAGAGCTGACCTCAAGGTTATAATCCCCTGAAATAGGCGGCTCTACGTCAAAAATAGGCGAAAGCAAACGACTGACCTTTTCGCAATCATCAAGACTCACGCCGCCATTTTTCGTGATGTAAATTCTATATATCGCTCGGCCGTTTTCATTTGCTATCTCGGTGTCGTAAAGCTCGACTCCGCACTCTTTTACGAGCTCGTTTAGGTTATCCATTTTTATCTAAGTCCTTTGAAATTTTATCAAAAAGCTTGTCCATATGATTTTGATACTCCAGCCTATCGTCGAATTTAAAGTGAAAATTCGGACAGCGATACCAGCCCTCGGCCGCCATGCAGTGGTTTTGCAAATGCCTAGTGACGCGCTTTAGATGAGCTAAGATATACTCCTGCTCTCTCTCGTCAAACGGCGTCTTATCAAGATAAACAAAGGCATCGTATCTGCCCTTTTTGCACTCTACGTCAGTCACGCAAAGACCTTTTAAAAAGCCATCCTCAAGCGTAGCCAAAGCCTCCGGGATCAGCTCTTTTAGTACACTTTCGGTGCGCATGCGTTTTATCTCGGCCGCGTTCATAGTTTGGCTTGTTCCTCTATCTCTTTGAAGCTCTCGATATAGTCATTTTCGCGGATATCGTTGCAGCCCTCGATGCCTACGCCGCACTCATAGCCTTTTGCGACCTCTTTGACATCGTCTTTAAAGCGTTTGAGCGAGCCCACCATGCCCTCGTAAACGACTACGCCGTCGCGGATCAAGCGGATCTTCGCTCCGCGATTTATAGTGCCCTCGGTCACCAAACATCCTGCGATAGCTCCTATTTTTGGTACGTTTATGACTTGACGTACCTGCGCTTGACCTAGTTGTTCCTCTCTGATTATCGGCGACATCAAGCCTCCAAGCAGAGCTTTTACATCGTCGATGAGATTATAAATAACGTTATAAGTTTTTATCTCGACGCCGCTTTCCTTGGCCTTTTCTTTGATCTCGCCTGTCGGACGGATATTAAAGCCTAGTATCACACAGTCTTTGCTGGCACTCGCTAAAGCCACATCGCTTTGCGTGATGCCGCCAACGCCGGAGTGGATGATATCGACCTTTATCTCCTCGTTTGCTAGTTTTTCCAGGCTGGCCTTCAACGCTTCAAGAGAGCCGCCCACATCGGCTTTTACGATGACTGGAAGAGTCTTTAGCTCGCCCTCGGCGATCTTCGCACTAAGCTCGTCCAGGCTGACTTTAGTCGATTTGCTAAGCTCTTTTTGTCGTAAGTATTCGGCTTTCTTTTGGGCGTATTCGCGAGCTTCTTTGTCGGTTTTTACGCCTATTAGAGTCTCTCCGGCTTCAGCTATCTCGCTAAGTCCCACGATGACGCCACACTCACCGGGCTTTATCTCTTGTAGCGGCCTTCCTTGATCATCAAGCAGGCTTCTTATCTTTCCGTATGCTACGCCAGCTACGACGGTGTCACCGACTCTTAGCGTTCCATTTTCTACGATTATGGTGGCTACCGGACCGCGTCCTTTTTGAAGCGAGCTTTCGATGACGCTGGCTTTTGCACTGGCCTTTGGATTTGCCTTGAGCTCCAAAATTTCAGCTTGTAAAAGCACTATCTCAAGCAGATCGTCTATACCCATACCGGTTTTTGCGGATATCGGCACGAATTCATACTTGCCACCCCATTCCGTCGGCATTATATCAAGCTCGGCAAGTCCGGTTTTTACAAGATCGGGATTTGCCGCCTCTTTATCCATTTTATTTATGGCGATGATGATAGGCACACCGGCTGCTTTCGCGTGATTTACAGCCTCTTTGGTCTGAGGCTTGACACCATCATCAGCCGCGACTACGATGATGACTATGTCAGTCACTCCGGCACCTCGCGCTCTCATCGCAGTAAAGGCTTCGTGGCCCGGGGTGTCGATAAAGGTGATATTTTTGCCGTTTTTATTTACCATATATGCGCCCACGTGCTGAGTGATGCCGCCGGCCTCACCTGCTGCTACGCGTGATTTACGGATATAATCAAGAAGTGAGGTCTTGCCGTGATCGACGTGACCCATGATCGTAATCACCGGTGCGCGAGGGAGCAAATTTTCATCATCGCGCACCTCTTCTTCGTAGGCTGCTACATAGTCGAATTCTTTTTGATCGTCGATGATGTTTACCTCGACATTGAACTCATCGGCTAAAATTTCGATCGCATCCTCGTCTAAAAAGTCGTTTTTGGTAGTCATCATGCCAAGCATGAATAGCTTGCCGATGATCTCGCTTGGCTGCTTGTTCAGCTTCTCGGCGAATTCATAAACGCGTATCTCTTTTGGGATGTTGATAGACGTCACGGCTTCGCTATTTTGCTTATTTTCAGGCTTTTTATGTTTTTTCCTAGCGCGGCGCTGTATGCCGCCCTCGCCGAAAGGATTTATCGTATTGTTTATCGTCGGCTTTAACACGTTTGGCTGTTTTGTCTTTTGCATCGGCTGAGGCGTCGGGGTCTTGAAGCTAAAATCAGGTAAAACTACGACGTCTTCGTCTTCTATCACGATATCGCCAAAGTCGCTCGAGCCAAGCAGATCCATCTTTTGCGCGCTGTCTTTTTTGGTCGCGACGACCGGCTTTTTGTCTTTCTTTTTCTTACGGGCTAAATTTTCATCCGAGCTTGCAAACATATTTTTAAGGCTGTTTATCTCTATGGCTTCTGTATTTTTAGCCCTATTTTCATCTCGTTTGATAGGCGCGGGCTCGAATTCTTTTTTCTTCTTTACGATCACCAGGCCGCGGCGCCTTTGGCTGACATCGGCCAGGCTCTCTTTTGGCCTTTGAGGCTCTGAAATTTCATCTTTTATTTCGGGTTTGGATTCCGCCTCTTTTGGCTGCGGCTCTTGCTTTATTTGCTCTTGCTTAGGCTGTGTCTCGATCTTTTGTTTTTTTACGCTCTCTTGATCTTTTTTGGCTTTAGCTTCATCGGCTTTATGCGATTTGGTATCTTTTTTTTGTGTGGTAGAAGCCTTTGCAGATTTTTCCTCTTTTTCTTTCGTCTGCTTTTTGCCGGTCTCTTTTTCGCTCGGCTCTTTTAGTTCTTTTTTAGGCTTGACTTTTGGTTTTTCTTTTTTAAATTTCTCCGGGATCACGCCGCTTTGGACGTATTCGTATATCGCCTCGGCCTCCTCCAAACTCACGGCGTTTGAATGTGTTTTTACCTTAAGCCCCAGCTCTTGAGCCTTTTCGACTATCTCTTTGCTCGGATAGCCAAGCTCGTTTGCTATCTCTGAAATCCTAACATTGCTCATTTAAGAGTTTCTCCTTTAAATTTGACACCTCTAAGCTAACGCCCTTTATGTATTTGTCAATTATTTTTTTTAACACTTTTTCATCTTTTTGCAAACACTCCTCGCACAGGTAAAAACTGCGCCCTTCGCCTTTGCCGTATTCTAAGACGGATCCGACCACGCGATATCTCTTTAAAATCGGCTGAGGCGCTTTGAGCTTACACGAAACACACGTTCTTATGGGATTGTTTTTATGCATTATATCTTTTTCTTACTTGTTTTTAGCTTTGCGTCATCACAAAACCGTCGTTGTCAAACGAAAAAATATGAACGGCAAAATCGCTAAATTTAGCCTCCAGCACGCGCTTTAAATTTTGTGCGTCATCCGCATAGGCGATATTTAAAAAGCTTGAGCCAGACCCAGAAAGAGAGCTCATCAAAGCCCCATTGTCATAAGCTGTCCTCCTCACGTCAAAAAGCGCGTCAAGCGCCTTCATCCTGCGCTCCTCGTGTATCATATCCTGGCATGCGATCTTTAGCAGATCGTATCTTTTCTCGCAAAAACACGATGTCAAAAATGCAGCGTGAGAGAGGTTATTCACGCACTCTTTCATAGTGTAATTTTTAGGTAAAATTTGACGAGAAGATGACGTGCTCATCGGCTTATCCGGGATGACGACCACGGCTTTTATGCTCTCATCCAGTAAAATTTTATTTGCGTAGATCGCGCCGTTTTGCACCACTGCGCTTATAAAGCCGCCAAGAACGGCGGGCGAGATGTTGTCAGGGTGATTTTCATAGATCAAAGCCTTGTTTAAGATCACGCTCTTTTGCACCTTAAATCCGGCCATCGCATAAGCGCTGGCTATCGCGCTTATTATCACGGCGGAGCTGCTTCCTAGTCCGCGTGAAAAGGGGATTTTGTTGTCAAAAACGATACGAAAATTTTCATTTTTGCCCGTTAGCTCTGAAAAAATTTCATTAAAAATACTTATAAAAAGGTTGTTTCGCTTTAAATTTGGATTTTGGCTTCCTTCGCCGTTGATCGAAACAGAGCTAAATTTCGACGGCTGTATGCTTACTTCGTTATAAAGCTTCAAACTTAAACCAAGAGCGTCAAAACCCGGCCCAAGATTTGCGCTAGTTGCGGGAACTATAATGTTCAAAAATTCTCCTAAACCGCTTGGATGATATAATCTGGAAGTGTATCTTTTTTTAGTTTTAAATTATCTAAATTTTGGGGCAGACAAAAGCCTTTGGGCTCGATTTTTTCCAGTGTGATCTCGTTATTTCGTTTGACGAAGCTTAAAATTTTATTGGCTCTGATCGGTCCGCCATCGTTTAGCTCAAAGCCGCTTATAGCGTAAAATTCGCACTCTTTCACCATACAAAAGGTCTTTAAAATAACATAAGCAACCTTTAGTCCCATGAAGCTTCCGGGCGTGTTTGCGTATATGATTTTTTCGATGTTATATTTTTGATTTAAATTTTCAAGTATGCTTATGAGTGCTTCGCTAACGTGCTCTTGCTCGCAAATTTCACCGAATTTCACTCCGTTTTCATACAGCCCGACAAGTAAAGGAGAAGATGGCGAAACTACGAGAATTTCGATATTTTTTATGCAAAGACCTTTTGGTAATCTTTAAGCAATTCACCGCTAAGTGTTGCGATCTCGTAGTTTTTCTCATCGGCCAAGACTGCCAATGTCAGCTTATGGTTTAGATCGTGGCTTCCTGCAAATGCGATATAATCGCCCAAAAGGGGCGCACCAAGCAAACTTAGATCGCCCACTGCGTCTAAAATTTTATGCCTTACGAATTCGTTTTCAAACCTAAGACCTTCAGGATTTAAGATATGCGTATCATCGATCGCAACGGCATTGTCAAGCGATGCACCAAGTGCTAAATTTTGAGCTTGGAGGCGTTGCAAATCTTTTAAAAATCCAAACGTCCTAGCGCGCGCTATCTCTTTTACGTAGCGGCTTTTGCTAAATTCAAAAACGTATCTTTGCTCGCCGATCACAGGGTGATTAAATTTTATCGTATAGTCGAATTTTGGATTTCTAGATGGAACGGTTCGCACGAATTTCGAGCCTTCCGCGACCTCGACTTCCTTACGCACCAAGATCACTTTTTTACCCTCGTCAAGTTGCTTTACACCAGCCTCGTCAAGCAACATACAAAAGCTTATGGCACTGCCGTCCATTACTGGAATTTCGTTTGCATCGACTAAAATTCTGATATTATCTATGCCGTATCCGTTTATCGCACTCAAAAGATGCTCGACCGTGCTTATAAAACCCTTTTCATTGCCTATCACAGTCGCCATTTGCGTATTTACGACGTTTGCCGGCTCAGCCTTAAAACTAGCTCCTATATCGGTGCGATGAAAAACTATACCCATATTTGCATCAAGTGGCTCAAGCACTAAACGTATCGGCTCGCCCTTATGAAGTCCGATGCCGACGGTCTCGACTCGTCTTGCGATAGTAGTTTGTTTCAACGGATTTCCTTCTTAAATTTTATTGCGCAATGATAGCACTTTAAAGCGATTTTTGCAAATCATTTATTATCTATCATCTTTTTAGCGGCGTCAAGAACGCTAGTCACGTTATCTTTGATCCACTTTTTATCCATCCACTGCTGAGGTCTGACCTCCTCGCCTTGGATCAAAATTCCAAAGTGCAAATGATCTCCCAGTGCCAGTCCGCTAGTGCCGGTCGTGCCTATTTGCTCGCCCGCAGCTACGCTGTCGCCCTCTTTTACCCGAGCACTCGAGCAGTGTCCGTAAAGCGAATAAAGCCCAAATCCATGATCTATTATTATGTTTAGTCCGTAAATTCCATTTTCGGAGGCGAATACGACTTTGCCGGCGTTGCTTGCTATTATCGGTGCGGCAGCGACGCTAGCCAGATCAAGCCCCATATGCCATGACTCGCTCACGTTGGCGTTGTTGTAGGTGTAGTAGCGATGATCGGCGAAATCAGCTACTTTTTTACCGTTTCTAAGTGGATAAAAGGAGGTTATGTCAAAGCCGTTTATCAAATTTTCATCTACTGCGGCGGTAACTTCGGCTATTTTTTGATCGTTGGCGTCGCGAAGCGTCTCATTTACGAATTTCATCCTATCAAGACGAGATAGCGAGCCGGGATCTTTTGCGTATTGGTCAGAGAGATCGACGATCTTGCCGTCTAGGAAGCTATCTTTTAGCGCGATCGTCGAGGTCCTATATTTTACGTTTTCATAAAAATATCTCACATGTGCCTTGCTCTCGTTGCCGGCAAAATCTCTAGCGATCACATCGGCGCTGAAGTTATCCACCTGCACCGGCCATGCTACCAAAGCGGCGTAAAATCCCTCTTTATAAAAAGGCACGGCCTTAAATTTCTTGCCGTAGCTAGTTTGGACATAGACCT
Source organism: Campylobacter sp. FOBRC14 (assembly GCF_000287855.1). Lineage (NCBI taxonomy): Bacteria > Pseudomonadati > Campylobacterota > Epsilonproteobacteria > Campylobacterales > Campylobacteraceae > Campylobacter > Campylobacter sp. FOBRC14. The sequence continues at coordinate 44,602 of NZ_ALJJ01000004.1, forward strand.
CTTTTAGTTGATTGTCAGTGGCTCTAAAAACGACCGTCGCACTGCCGCCCTTTGATATCGAATAAGACTGCGAAAGTATGTAAAGATCGGGCTTTGTCGTATCAAGGACGACTTGCACTTTTTTAGTGGCTTTATTGCCTGAAAAGAAATTCCATTTACTCGTATCAACGGCTTCTATATTCATCTCATAGGTATCTTTTGCTGTGAAAAATCCGGTCTTTGGAAATGTCAAATTTATATCCAGCTCGGGACTTGGCTTTTCGATGACTTGATTTAGTATGTTTAGATCGTTTTTACCGTCGTTCATGCTTATACGAACGAATTTTATACCGCGATCGTCTTTAAATTTTATATTCATCGGCGAGCGTAAATTCCAATAAACTTTATCCTGCACCCCTATCATAGGAGCGTTTCTCTCAAAGTCGCTAGACATGAAAGCATAGCCAAAACCGCCCGCAGCCACTAATAAAATCAAAATAAAAATAGCCCCTAAGCTACTGATACCTCTTTTTTTCATTCAAATTACCTCGTTGATTTTGCGAAATTCTACATAAAATCGATAAATTTTTAGTTAATTATAAAATTTCTCGGATAGTGCGTGCACCAGCCATCCAGTCGTGCAGCTCGCTCCAGCGCTCCTCTTTTATCAGCCTCTCGCAAACCTCTAACTCGCCTTTAAACATATCAATCGCGCCGATGATGTTTTGCTTGTTTTGCTTAAAGATATCTCCCCACATCACAGGAGAGCTCTTTGCAACACGTATCATACCGCGAAAAGTAGGGCCTCCAAGAGCCATTATATGACGCTTGTCTTCCTCTTTTAAAATTCCGCTTGCAAGTGAAAATGCGATAGCGTGAGGCAAATGAGAGATGAGCCCCACATGATGATCGTGCTCATCGGCATTCATGAAAACTATCTTCATACCAAGATGAGAAAAGAGCTCGACGCTGCGTTTCACGTGCTTTTCTCCGCTTTCTTCAAAGTCGCAGATAACGACTACTGCGCCGTTATAAAGCGTCTTAAATGCAGCCTCAGGACCGGAGTACTCGGTGCCCGCCATAGGGTGAGCGGGGATGAAATTTTTACGTATGCTAAGTGGGACGGCCTCGATGATCTTTTGTTTGGTAGAGCCTAGATCGATAACGGTCGTATTTTCATCGATATCGGTCAAATTTTGCACGATCTTGATGATCGCTTCGACCGGGATCGCTAAAAATATGATATCGCACTTTTTTTTCATCTCGTCAAGCGTCAAAATTTCATGCACCAGCCCAAGCTGCAGAGCTTTTGCCTGATGATCTTCGTTTAGATCGTATCCGCTGACACAAGAGACCAGCTTCTCATCTTTTAACGCAAGCCCCAAAGAGCCGCCCATCAATCCAAGTCCTACTATGCCTACTTTCATAAAATCGCCTTTAAAATTTTCAAATTTACATACTTTAAAAATAAAATATGATATTATACGACTTTATACTCAAAATCTAGGTTAAATTTACATGAAAAAAAGCTTATTCGCGATTTTTTTAGCCGTCGGCGGGCTAAACGCACAGACAATCCAGTCGATAAACTATAAAGGTCTTATCCATCTTTCTCCTGAAGTGGCTACCCAGATAATGGGGCTAAAGGTCGGTCAGGAGCTGACTCCGCAGGCAAGTGACAAAGCCATCACGAATTTGTTCAAACAAAATTATTTCGACGATATCTTTATCGAGACTGACGGTAGCGGCAATATCTTGGTAAATGTCAAAGAAAAACCAAGCGTCGCCAGAGTCGATCTAAAAGGCGTCGCTACAAACGACAAGACCGCGATAGAGTCCTTGATCAGCATAAAGCCGGGCAATATGTACGACGATCTCACGATAGAAAAGACTAAAGAGAGAATTCGCCAATATTACGAGTCAAAAGGTTATTTCGACACGGTCGTAGACGTACAAAAGCAGCCGGTAGCGGGTAACGACAGCTCCCTTTTCATCACGATGAATATAAACCGCGGCGAAAATATGATAATCAACGACGTAAAACTGATCGGTGCTAAAAAATTCGACTACGGCGATATAGAGCCTATCGTAGCGAACAAAAGCCGAGAATTTATGGGCTGGATGTGGGGAAGGAACGACGGTAAGGTCAAACTATTCGAGCTTCCAAACGATCCTGCGAGGATTCAAGACAAATACTTTCAAAAAGGCTATCTTGATGCGACGGTCTCAGCGCCTTACCTAAACGCTTCATTCGATAACTATACGGCGGATCTCACCTACTACATACACGAGGGTGAGCCTTACGACGTGGCAAAGGTCAGTATAAAAGCTCCTGAGGAGCTAGGACTCGATACGAACGAGCTTTTGAAGGATTTTAGACTGGAAGCCGGAGATAGGATGAATTCGGCAAGACTTCGCCAAGATATGAAAAAGCTTGATGATCTGGTCGCAAACAAGGGCTATGCCTTTGTCAAAGTCTATCCAAAAACACAAAAATACGATGAGAACAAAACAGTCGATATAGAATACGAGGTCGAGCCGGGCGAGCAAGTATATATAAGAAACGTTCAAATTTCAGGTAACGACCGCACTGTCGATCGTGTAGTGCGCCGCGAGCTTTATCTCACGGAGGGGAATTTATATAACAGAACTGACCTCGAGGACTCTAAAGACGCGCTGAAAAGGACTAGTTATTTTGACGAAGTCGAGATAAAAGAGGAGCGCATAGATAAAAACACGGTCGATCTAGAAGTGCAAGTAAAAGAGGCCTCCACGGGCTCTATAAGCGGTGGTATCGGCTACGGAAGCTCTGATGGCTTACTACTTAACGCCTCACTTTCAGATACGAATATCTTTGGCTCCGGACTTCAAGGCACAGTCAGCGTCGATAAGAGCGATGACGAGCTTGCAGGACAGATAAGTCTCACAAACCCTAGAATTTTCGACTCCGAGTATAGTCTTGGCGGTACGCTTTATGCAAACGACTACGACTGGGACAGCTACGACGAGAAGTCATACGGCTTTAGCACCACACTTGGCAGGAAGCTGACTAGAAATTTAAGCGCCTCTCTTAGCTATGTCATCGAACACAGTAAGATCGAAGGGCTTAGCGACGCTTTACAAAAGATTGGCTACAAAGAGGGCACGAACCTAAAAAGCTCGCTCATCCCGGCCTTATCGTATAACAGCACCGATGATTATTATCTACCAAGACGCGGTATTTTAGCCAGCACTTCGCTAGAATTTGCAGGCGTAGGCGGCGATGAGAAATTCCTAAAAAGCCGCACGAATTTCAACTATTATTTAGGGCTAAGAGACTACATAGACTACGACCTTATCTTGCGATACAAATCAAGCTTTGGCAAAATTTGGGATAGAGGATACATACCTATCAACGAGAGACTATATCTTGGCGGCATAAGGAATTTACGCGGCTATGAGAGCAGGACTGTATCTCCAAAAGTCCGTGTAAGCAATAGTAATGGTAGTGGCAACTGGTACGAAACTGGTGGAGATCTCGCATTTAATAACTCCTTTGAGCTTAGCTTTCCTATGATAGATCGCGTCAAAATGCGCGGGGTGCTGTTTTATGATTACGGCATAATTAGAACAAGCAAAAGCACCACAAGTACCAACTTAAGCATAGATGATACATCAAAAACTAGATCATCTGCAGGCGTAGGCATCGAGTGGGTGACTCCGATCGGACCACTTCAACTCATCTTTGCCAAAGCACTTGACGCAAAAGAAAATGACGATACGAATACGTTTGAATTTACTATCGGCAGACGCTTTTAATACATAAATTTAGGGTGCGGCGTAGCACCCTTTCTCCTTAATTATCCGTTGAATTATTATTGTGCTTTTATAAGAAAAAACAAGGTGAAGTTTGGATATAATCCGAGCAATTTTTGTAAATAAGTAGGTTCAGATATGAATTTTTCCGATATATTTTCCAAAATAAGAAAAGCGCAGCCGCTGCCCGAAGAAGCCCCTACTCACTGGATCAAATGCGATAGCTGCCACTCGCTTATGTATTACAAAGAGGTCGAAGCGTGTTTTAACGTATGCCCAAAATGCGGGTATCACATGAGATTAAAAGCTAGCGAGCGTATAAAGCTGATATGCGACGAGGGGAGCTTCGTGGAGTTTGACGCAAATTTAAAGCCCGTCGATCCGCTAAATTTCGTAGATAAAAAATCATACAAAAAACGAATAGCCGAGAGCAAAGAAAAGACCGGTCGCACGAGCTCCGTGATAAGCGGCGAAGGCAAATGCAATGGCGAGGATATCCAGCTAGTCGTATTTGATTTCAGCTTTATGGGCGGCTCTTTGGCCTCAGTCGAGGGCGAAAAGATCACAAGAGCCATCAAGCGCGCTATCGACAAGCGCCAAGCCCTCGTGATAATCAGCGCCTCAGGAGGCGCCAGGATGCAAGAAAGCACCTTTTCGCTGATGCAGATGTCAAAGACCTCAGCCGCTTTAAAGCTGCTTGACGAGGCGAGGATTCCATACATATCTATTTTGACAGATCCTACGATGGGCGGAGTCAGCGCGTCGTTTGCATGGCTTGGCGATATCATAATCGCAGAGCCGGGCGCACTTATAGGGTTTGCCGGCCAGCGTGTCATCAAACAAACCATCGGTGCGGACCTGCCCGAGGGCTTTCAAAGGGCTGAATTTTTACTAGAGCACGGACTCATCGATGCGATCGTGCCTAGGAACGAGCACAAAAAATATATAAGCGATATGATAAAAATTTTATCGAACGACGCAAACGAGCATAAAAAGATACCGCTTCAAAAAGAGGCGAAAGAGGCTGAAATTTCAGACGAAAAGCCGTTTGAACTAAAGCTGAAGAGCAAAGGCTGAAATTTTGGATATCAGTGTGTTTAGCATACAAAAATCACGTGCGGACAGCTTTGAAAACGAGATAAAAGAGTATATAAAGATGTCTGCTAAATTTGCCAATATCAGCGATAAGATCATCTTCAACGACAAGATCGCAAAGGCTCAAAGCATAGGAAAAGACGAGGCGTTAAAGGCATACGATGAGGCGTATGAGCCGAATTTAAAGGGCTTTTGCGTGATGCTAGATGAGCGCGGCAGCGAGCTAAATAGCAGCGAATTCGCTAAAATTTTCGAGCAAAATATGCAGCTTAGCTTCTTTATAGGCGGCGCTTACGGACTTAGTAAAAATTTAAAAGATAAGGCTCAAAAGGTGATAAGCCTCAGCAAAATGACTATGGCGCACAAGATCGCCAAGCTCGTGCTTTTTGAGCAAATTTTCAGAGGGCTTTGCATAAACGCAAACCACCCATATCACAAGTAAGGAATTTAAATGACCGACAATGAGTTAGAATTTTTCAAAAAATTACTTGAAGAGCGAAAAATTCAGATCAAAAAAAATATAGCCGACGCTTCGAGCGAGGTCAGTGGGCTACGCGATAGCGGTGCGAGCGATGAATTTGACATCGCTTCGATAAACACCGACCAGCTCATCGAACAGTCCATATCCGCGCAGCAAAGAGCGGAGCTAAACGAGATAGACTTGGCTCTAAGTAAAATTTTCAACAAAACATACGGTATTTGCGATATGTGCGAAGAGGAGATCGGTATGGCAAGACTCAAGGTCAAACCTCATGCGAGGTATTGCATAGCATGTCGCGAGATAGTGGAAAAAACAGCCAAAAACTAAGGAGAAAGAGATGAAAACCAGAAAATTTCTCATCTACAGTATCATATATATCCTCGCAGTGGGGGTATTTGTCTACTCTTTTAATAATTCAACCTACACATTCGAGCTTTTAGGCTGGTCCGTAAATTTACCGATAGCCGTTTGGTTCATGCTGCCTGTAGCTATCTTAGCAGCGCTTGCAGTGCTTCATATCTTTTATCACAGCTTTAGCTTTTATAGGTATAAAAGAGCCATAAAAAGAGACGGTGCGCTCTACAACGACATGGCAAAGGAGATACTTTTAGGCCTTGAAAGCAACAAAGACTTTAAAACTGGTCTTTACAAGATCCCATCTCAAGTCACTCGCGCCCTTTCGCCTTGGAGCAACCTAAAAGAGGTCAGCATAGATGACAGCGAGCTAGCACTCATCATGCAAAGCATAAGAAATGTAAAAAACAAAGAGGTCGTAGATCTAAGGAAATTTAGGCTGCCAAAAGACAACGCGCTGATGATACAAAACGAGCTTAATAAAATACAAAACGTTCCAAATTATTATTTTGAAATTTTAAAAAATCAAACCGATCGAAACGACGAGCTTACTAGGGCGGCCTTTGACAAACTTATAAGGACAGCCTCTTACGCCGAGATAAAAAGAGTTCCGCTAGAGATGAGCAGCGACGAGATCATGCTCGTAATAAACCGCTTCGTAAACGACGAGATAGATATCAGCTCAGATGAAATTTTCGAGCTTTTAGACAATGTAAAAATCACGAAAGCACAATACGACAAAGCTGCCGTGATACTAAAAAACAAGCTAAAGCCGGATGCTTTCATGAGTATATTTGAAAAGCTCAAAGCTACACATGCCGATGCTGACGAGGCCTATATATACGCACTTTACGAGCTTCAGATGCTGGATAAAGTAAGAGAGGCTATCGAGGGAAGCGATCCTGATGAATTCAAAGAGATAAAAGTGCTTATGTTTTTACGCGATAACGGCAAGATCGTGCCTTCATCGCTATTTTTTAAATGATAGACTTTAGTAAAAACCCCCTTTTTTTAGCACCGTTGGCAGGTTTTTCCGACCTGCCCTTAAGAAGTGTCGTAAAGAGATTTGGCTGCGACGTCACGATCAGCGAAATGATAAGCGCAAACGCCCTTGTCTATGAAAGCGGTGCAAAAACCCTCGAAATGCTCAAAAAATCACCGAACGAAACACCCTATATCGTTCAGATCGCGGGCAGCGATATAGAAAATATCAAAAAAGCAGTCGCCATCATAAATAAATTTGACGGCATAGACGGCATCGATCTAAACTGCGGCTGCCCCGTGCCAAAGGTCGTCAAACAATGCGCCGGCTCGGCACTGCTAAACGATCTGGAAAATTTAAAACGCATCATAGAAGCCATAAAAAAAATATCCAATAAAACAATGACGAGCGTGAAATTCAGACTTGGCTTTAATGAAAAAAATCAGGTCGATATCGCCAAGGCATGCGAAGAAGCCGGGGCTGATTATATCGCTATCCATGGACGCACAAGGGCTGGGGGATATAGCGCGAAGGTCGATTACGAGGCGATAGCACAGGCAAAAGCTAGCGTGAAGATACCAGTCGTCGCAAACGGGGATATAAACTCACAAAATGCGTCTGAAATTTTAGCCCTCACAAGCTGCGATGCCCTGATGATAGGGCGCGCTAGTATCGGTAGCCCTTGGGTATTTAGCGAGATAAAAAACAAGCAAGGCGTGAGCAAGGAGCTAAAAAAAGAGATCATCTTGGCTCATTTCGACGCGATGTTAGAGCATTATGGCGAGCATGGAGCAAATATCTTTCGCAAGCACCTACACCAATACAGCAAAGGCCTTGACGGCGGTAGCGCATTTCGCAACGAGATAAATCACATCAAAGACACGAACTTGATGCGTAAGCGAATAGAGGAATTTTTCGCCTAGATGCAAGGCTATATATTGCGCACACAAAAGGTCAAGGACGAAGACCTTTTAGTCTATATATTGACGCCCTCAAACGTCGTAAAATCATACCGCTTTTACGGTGCGCGCCACCCAAGCGTGATGAACGGCTATAAGATCGATTTTGAACTCATAGAAAATATAAATTTCTTGCCGCAGCTTCGAAGCGTGCTGCATCTTGGCTATCGCTGGCTACAAGACCGCGACAAACTCATCATCTGGCAGCAGTTCATGCGCCTCATTTACGATCACTTAAAAGACGTGGACAGCCTGGATGAAATTTACTTTAACGAGCTTGATCTATGCGCCAAGCGCTTCGAGCTGTCAAATGCCAAACGTCTTTTGATAGAAAGCTACGTGAGGATCTTGGAGTATGAGGGGCGCTTACATCAAGAATTCGAGTGCTTCGTATGCGATGAGCCGATAGTCGGCAAGATGTGCCTCACGAGGGGATTTTTACCATCGCATCCGCACTGTTTTGCAAGAAGCGAATTCGATATGAAAAAGATAGAAAAGCTATTTGACACCAAAAGCACGATAGAGCTAAACGACGAAGAGGTAAATTCTCTTTACAAGATCGTTTTAGAGGGGCTGTGAGCTAAATTTAGGCCGAGCCGTCAAACTCGGCCTAAAATCAAATTTATTGGCTCTGTTATAATAAATCATTGATGCTTGCTTCGCAAACCCTGTTCGCTCCGCAAGACGCCGAACATATAGCACGATTTACGCGGTCAGCTACCGCTTCCCTGTAAATCGGCGGCGATAGCGTCGCTTCACAAGGTTTGACTTCGCTTTAAGAGCTGAAAATCAATGAAATATTTTAATAGAGCCAATTTATTTATCCTTAAGCACCTTGTCTTTCCACTTCGAGCTATCTTTTTTATCATTTGCGATATCCTTTGACAGCTCTGCGGCGGCTTCAAAATTTTTCCTGACACCTTCACTGGAATTTTTATACTTGACAGCGTTTGAGCCCTTTATACCAAGGCTTTCCGCCTCGGTAACGGCATCTATGTTGGCGCCTAAAAATACAAATTCCCAGTCATGCTTGCTTTGTTTGGCGCTTATCATCTTTTTTATCTGCGCCTTCGTGTATTCCTTGCTAGAATTTTCCTGGCCGTCGGTTATGATCACGAAAAGGACTCTACTATTTTTATCGTAGATACCACTAACGTTTTCTATCTTGTTTATAGTGCTTCCTATCGCGTCAAGAAGCGCGGTGTTGCCGCCTGCGCGGTATTCGTTGGACGTTAGCTTTTGCACGTTTTTGATGTCTTCTCTGTCGTGGATCACGTTAAATTTCGTATCGAACAAGACCGTGGTGACTTTAGTCGTGATATTTAGATCCTTTTGTTTGTCTATCATAGAGTTAAAGCCGCCTATCGTATCGTCCTCAAGCCCACTCATAGAGCCAGATTTATCGAGGATCAGTACCATTTCAAGGCGATTAGGAGCCGAGGTCTCGGGCGCTATCTCTTTTGCAAAAGCAGCAAGCAAGCATAATGCCAGCGTAATCATGATCTTTTTCATGCACTCTCCTTTAAATTTGAAATTTACTCGTCATCTTCGCTAAATTTAGCCTCGCTAGAGCCAAAAAACGTATCTGTATGGATGTTGTGAAACGCAGCCTTTAACGAGGTAAATAGCTTTGGATTGTTTTTCTCCAGCTGCGCTAAAAGCTGCTTGGTCTCATATCTGGCATGTGGCATCTTCACATCAAACCTCATCGCCGGACATGCCTCGTCACCTATCACGCGAAGCTCGTTTCTAAGGGCGTTTTCTCTAAGCTGCCTCTCACGCACGAATATAAACGGACGGATGACCTCGATACCGTTTTTAGCTTTATATTTTGGCGCAAGCGTCCTAAGAGCGCCGTTATAAGTGAAATTCATAAAAAAGCTCTCTGCCGCATCGTCTAAATGGTGTGCGATGGCAAGCTTGTTAAAGCCGCCATTTAGTGCATAGGTATAAAGATATCCGCGCCTCATACGCGAGAAAAAGCTGCAAAAGCTGGAATTTTTACGGATCTTGTCCTTTGAAATTTCAAAGATAGAGCTGTCGATGACCTCATGCTCGATGCCATGCTCGTTGCAATGGCGCGTGAGATAGGCGTAGTCCTCACCCATACCGTAGCTTAGGGTCACGGCTTTAAACTCAAATTTCTCCGGCGTGACGCGCTGCATATGTTTTAGCACGTGTGCAAGCGCCAAACTATCTTTGCCACCGCTTAGCCCGAGCAAAATTTTATCTCCGCCTTGCACCATTTTATACTGCGCATTGGTCTTGCCAACCGTGCTTAGTATCTTTTTGCTTATGTCTATCATAAAGCCTCGACCATCGTAAGCATAAAATCAGCACTCACCTTCGCGGAGCTATTCAAAAATTCGTCAAAGTCAAACTCCGCACCGCCACCAGCCTCGTCGCTGATGGCGCGAAGTATGAAAAACGGCACGCCAAGCTGCGTGCAGACTTGAGCCACGCTAGCGCCCTCCATCTCGACTACGTCGGCTTTGAAAACGGCCTTTATCCAGTCCTTTTTATCTTTGTTACACACGAACTGATCGCCTGTCGCGATGACGCCGCTTTTTAGATCGAGTCCTTTTTTAGCTGCGACTTGGATGGCAAGCTTATTTAAGCCTTCATCGGTTTTACTAAAGACTTCTATCCCCGGCACATAGCCGTAAGGATGCCCAAACGCTGTGATGTCAAGGTCATGTTGCGCTAGACTCGTAGCATACATCAAGTCGCCGATCTTGAGCCCCTCACTGAGCGCTCCTGCCACACCGGTGAAAAGTAGCTTGTCGGCCTTAAATTTCTCTATCATTATGCTGGCAGTGAGCGCCGCATTTACCTTGCCGATCTTTGAATAGGCTATCACAAGCTGCTTACCCTTATAGGAAGCAAGATAAAATTTATTGTTAGCGTATGAGATAGTATCGTATTCGCCTACAGCCGTTAAGATCGGCGTTACTTCTTCATCCATCGCCCCTAATATAGCTATCATCTCTCCTCCAAAATTCTAACCGCCTCGTCAAGACTAGCCATATCGGTTATGCTAAGAGTCGGTTTATCGGTGATCTTTTTGTTTATGCCCTTAAGCGTAGCTGCGCCAAGCTCGATGAAGCAATCGACTTCGCTTTCGTAGTTTTTTATGCTTTGCTTGTATAAAACGGGCTTAACGAGCTGCTCTTTTAGTAAATTCAGCGCTTCATGCTTTGTAGTATATGTTTTTGCACTGACGTTTGACACGACCGGGGCAAAATTTTGAGCTAAAATTTTTTCAAGCTCGTCAGCCAAGCGGACACTAGCTGGCTGTAATATAGGGCAGTGGCTAGCGACTGACATATTTAAGAGCATGGTTCGCTTCGCGCCCGCTTCTTTAAATTTTGTCTCGAATTTAGCCAGATCCGCACGCACTCCGGCCACTACGATCTGCCCGTCGCAGTTGTAGTTTGCAGCGTAAATTTGAAGCCCTTGCTCCATCGCCTCGGCACAGATGCTCTCTACCACATCGTCAGCAAGGCCAAGCACGACCATCATGCCCGCGTCCTTGCCTTCGCAGGCTTCTTGCATAAATTTACCGCGTAAATTTACAAGCTTTATAGTGTCTAAAAAGCTAAAAGCTTTACTCGCGGCAAGCGCACCGAATTCGCCCAAGGAGTGACCTAGACTAAATTTAGGCTCTATGCTTAGCCTTTGCGCCAAAGCCTCATAGCTCATCAAGGAGTTTAAAATGATGGCGGGCTGCGTAAATTCACTGATAGCAAGCTCTTCGTTTTGCGTAAAAAGTAAATTTTTAAAATCTATCTTCAAGCGATCGCTCGCGCTCTCTAAAAGCTCACGAGCGCAGGCGAAATTTTCATAAAATTCTCGACCCATGCCTACGCTTTGAGAGCCTTGGCCCGCAAAAATCAACGCATATCTCATAGCCATCTCTTAATGATGATGTCCGCCGCAACCGCAGCCACCGTGACCATGCTCGTCGTCATCGTCATGATGATGTCCGTGGCCTCCGCAGCATTGATGTCCCTCGCCGTGATCATGTCCGTGTCCGCCGCAACCGCAGGTGTGAGCGCCGGCTACCATTCCTGTGGCTTTTTCATCTTCGCTCGCATCTCTGACCTCTAAAATTTCAACATTAAATAGCAGATCTTTGCCTGCGTAAGGGTGATTGAAATCCACTACGACATCGTCCTCGCCGATAGACTTTACTATCACGCGAACGCTCGAGCCATCCTCGTTTTGTCCGAAAAGCTCCATGCCTTCATGCAGATCTATGCCCGCAAACTGCTCTTTTGGGAGCGACTGCAAGGCCTCGCTGTTGTATTCTCCGCATCCCTCGGCAGCTTTTATGTTTATCGCAGCCTTTTCTCCGGCTTTTAGCTTGCTGACCTCTTCTTCGAGCTTTTCGATTATGTGCCCGCGACCGGTTATAAATGAAATTTGACCGCCATTTTGCATATTTGACTCTAAAATTTCGCCTGTTGCGGCGTCTTTTAGCTCATAAAACATTGTTATGACTTGATCTTTACTCACAATATCTCCTTTGAATTTCGATTTAAGATAATGTGAGATTATATCTAAAAAAGTTTAAATTTAGTTTCTGCTAGGGGCGGCTTGCGCCTCTTTGCTATCAGGATAGCCTACCTTGAGAGCTTTGTAAAAACGGTTCGCACTTTGGGTATCGCCTATCTTATCAAAGCTAATAGCCGTGTGGTAAAGGAGCTTAGAAGTATAGTCGGCTTTGTCGCTACCTTGTATGCTTTTTTGATAGTATTGTATAGCCGTGCTGTATGATTTTTGCTTATAGGCTATCTCGCCTAAATAAAAATTCGAAGCGGCCGGTTTGTAGCCTTTTTTATTAAGATACTCAAAATATTCGGCGGCTTCTGATGTTTTACCAGAATTTAGTAGCTTTATGCCTTCTGACATAACGTCTTTATCGCTTTTATCACTAAAATTTGACTTAGTGGTCGAGTTGTCCGAGCTTGATTTGGCGTTGGCGTTATTTTGCTTGGTAGAGGTGATATTTGAGTTTTTATCTAGCAAAGCACCTAAACGATTAAGCGTGGTAGTGATATTTTTATAGTTTTTCTCTTGGATCTGTCTAGTCTCATCTACATAAGCTTTTAAAGATGCGAAATTTTCACCGGAGCTATTGACATCACCGTTCACTCTTAACTCGAGGTCATTGATCCTTTGCTCAAGTTTATTCATCCTAAGGCTCATGCTCTCTATCAGACTTTGAAGCCCTTGTATCTGCTCGGAAACGCTATTCATATTTTCTTCTATGCTTTGAACGCTTCGTTTGTTATTCAAAGCGGCTTTTTCACTATCGGTAAGACCATATGGATTTGCGTTATTGATATCTCCTGCATCAAATGCAGAAACTTCTTGAGACCAAGTAGAGAGGGCGGCTCCCAAAGAGAGAGCCGCAAAAACTATTTTTTTATCCATTATAAATTATGGAAGGACTTTAAATTCTGCACGTCTGTTTTGAGCATCGCAAGCTTTAGTTTTATCTGTGCAAACAGGATTGCTTTCGCCAAAGCTAACTACGGCTATTCTATCAGCACTTACGCCATTTCTTACTAGAGCGTCTTTTGTGCTCTTAGCACGTTTTAGACCAAGTGCATAGTTGTATTCGTCTGTACCCCACTCGTCGCAGTTACCTTCTACTTTGATAGAAAGAGCTTGAGCGTCTGCTTGATTGAATATAGCAGCATTTGCACTTACAGTGCCTTGTTGATCTGCTTTGATGTTAAATTTATCGAAGTCAAAGTATACGTTTTTAACTTGGCTTTCGATATTAGCTATAAGCGCCGCCAATCTATCTGCATCACTCATACCCATATTTGAGTCTGATGTTTGATTTGAATTTGCATTCATATCGACTTCAGGGTTTTTAGAGCTACAACCGCTCAACAATAAAGCTGCAACAGCAACACTTGCTAGAACTACTTTTTTCATTCCACATCCTTTTTAAAAAATTTGGTCGCATTATACCATAAAAATTTTAAATATTTACCAATCTATAGACTGAATTCTACCGACTTTTAACGGAAACTGAAAGCTTCTGTTTTCATTTAGTCTTACCACGCCAAGCGAGCTTTGACCTCCGAGTTCTTTTATAAACACGACGCTTTGGCCATCGCTTGAAAATCTTGGATAATTATTCTTTCCACTTGCGGTAAGCTGGCGTATAAAATCCGTTTGCGTAGATATCAAATATATATTAAACGTTCCGGCATCTCCGCTACTCTCACGACTCGAATACACAATATAGTTTTCAAACGTGCTTACAGAGTTGTTATTTTTACCGTGAAATACCATCTGCTCGACGGTCCCGCCGGCATTTGCGCTGGTAGCAAAGACATTTGGATATCCAAGTCTATCGGATACGAAGACTATCCTGCTATCGCCATCGACGAAATTTCCATTGACATCTATGCCCGGGTAGTTTGTGATCTGCGTCAAACCTTTGGTCGCTATATTATAAATATAAATGTCAGGCTGATCTTTTGGCGCCATAGTAAGTAAAATTTTACTTCCGTCTTTGCTGACATCCGAAGCTATCAGCATACCCATACTATCTATGATCTTTGTCTTTGTTCCGCTAGTAAGGTCGTATCTAAATAAAGTCGGCTTGTTATTGACATAAGAAGTATAGTAAAATTTCGTTTGATCGGCGCCGCCCCATTTAGGAAATATATTAAGCCCTCCACTGACTATCGTCTTTTGATATGTCAGGGTATAATCGGCAACTACGATAGAGCTTTGGCGAGCTGAAGTATATTTTGAAAAAATGATAAATTTCTCCATCCAGCCAACCGGAGGTAAATTTAGCTCGTTTGTCAGCTCGACTATGCTTTTGTGCGCCAAAAACGGATATTTCGCACCGTCGGGCATAGTATAGACTTTTTCATATTTCGTTGTCGCGGTTTTTGCGTTTATGAGCTTTACTTTGAGTGTAAGAGGCGAATTTGCCGAGCCTTCGAGTGCGTATCTAAATATAAGCTCGACACCCTTATCACTCATGGTATTTGTCTGCGCGGTGCCCTCATAAGTAGAAGGTACATGATCTTCGATGACCTCAAAGTCAGAGCTCACCTTCAGATCGCCAAGCATGATCTTAAAGAATTTATCTTTAAAATTTGCATCCCCTACCGCCGTAGTCGCATCTTGCAAAGCGATCTTTGGAAGTGCGATGCCTTGATTTATGACCGATATCGTCGCATCAGCAGCATAAAGTCCCAAAGCGACGCATAAAAAAAGAAAAATTTTTCTCATTATTGCTCCATTTCTTAAATTTTATTCTAGTTTATCTTCTAATTTTAAATTAAAAGTAATACTTTTACCATCCGGAGAAAACGGGAATTTCTCCGTAGTCAGTTTTTCCAAGCATTCTCTTACTTTATTATTAAATTCTTCATTATAAGACAGCTCCAAAATTTCATAGCTGAAATTCCCGCTTCCATCTATCATAAATTTAACCGTTGCGACATCGTTTGAATCAGCCTTATAGCTCTGCCATCTTCTTTGTATCTGCTTTGCTATCGCGCCCCTTAAAGGATCATAAACACCAGTGGCTTGCGACTTTGGTGCTTTTGAGACCGTATCTATCTGCAGGCTTTTTATGATATCGCTTGCCTGCTTGGCGGCTTGAGAATTGGCTACCTCGCTTTTTTTACGGCTTTGCACTTTTTGCTCCGGCTTTGCGATACCATTATCTTTTTTTAGCTTCGTCGTATCAATACTACTAAAAAGATCCTTGATATTTGGGGTCTCCACCGGCTTTGGCGGCTCAGGTTTTGTGTCCGGTTTTTCGCTAGGCTCAGGTATCTCGGGCTTTTGCTCCGGTTTTGGCTCTGGCTTTGGCTGCTCTTTCGGGGGAGTCGGTATGCTCGGGGTAGGTAGCGGCTCTTCTGGAACTACCGGTTTATTTGTAGTTTCCACCTTCGTCTCTTGTGACTCTTTTTTGGGTTCTGGCTGCGTTTGTTTGACTGCTTCATTAGCTTGTTTAGGAGCCTTTATAGTTTCGGCTACCTCTCTATCCACCATGACGACATCCATAAATGCATCTTTATCGTCAGTATATTTTTTAGCAGGCTCAGAAAAAAATGTAAGCTTGATAAAAAGCATAAGTACTATCGTTAGATAAAGTGACAGGGCTACAAAAAACGAACTAACGGTAGGAAATTTTACTTTACTTGGCATCTTATCCGTTTGTTTCTAAGGCGACTTTGTTAAATCCCGCATTTTTTAGGGTCTTTAGCACAAACATAACATCATCGTATCTTAAATTTTTATCCGCCTTGATATATATCGGTGAGCTTTTGTCGTATTTACCGCCCATCAAAGCGATATTATCAGGGAATTCAGCAAGACTCATCAGACTCTGATCTATCCTGACTTGCCTTTGGGCATTTATGGATACGATCAGATCTTTTTGTTTCGCGGTAGAAGTCTTAGTCTTTGAACCATCCGGCAAAGCGATATCCTCTTGATAAACAAGCGTAGGAGTCGTCACCATCAAGATAGCCAGCAAAACCAGCATGATGTCAACAAGAGGAGTTATGTTTAGTTCCGGCTTTTCATCGTCAAATTTAAGAGCCATCTATATCTCGTCATCTTTTTTAAGCGCCACCAATACGTCAGCTTGACGCTCGATCACGCTCATAAGCTCATAAGCTTTGCGTTTTATAAGTAGGTTGAAAGTATATGCAGGGATAGCTACGAAAATTCCAGCACCGGTGGCGACTAGAGCCTCTGATATCGCTGGAGCTATCACGCCAAGAGATGAATTTGCACTATTGCCAAGCTGTGAAAACGTTTCAAGTATAGAAACGACTGTTCCAAAAAGGCCGATAAAAGGTGAAGTAGAGGCTATGACGCTGAGCCAAGTCAGGCCACTAGTGGCGTTTTTCTCAGCTATGCTTATACAAACGTTTAGTTTTTCTCTTGAAATTTTACCGCTTGCGCACTTTCTTAAAGATGAATCGTTTGGGATATTCTTAGCTCCCATTAACAACGATTCTAGGGCGTTTTGTTCTCTTTTTTGCCACAATCCTATGCCGGCCATGCGAGAAAAAAGTATGGTAAAGCTAACGATAAAATAAGCAGATAGCCAACATAATACGATAATAGTGATGAAACTACTTCTTTGAATGTAGTTTAAAAAAATATCTATTCCGCCCACTTATCTTGCTCTCACTACGTTTTCCATCTTTGCGATCGTAGCCGCAAAGGCGTTAGTATCGCTGCTCATGCTCTCTATAAGACGTTTTGCCTGATCAAGAGAATTCGCAAGTTCACTCTCGCTATTTCCAGCTACATAAACCGCTCCGTCTGCAAGGATGACAACTTTGCCTTCATCGATCTTTGCATAGCCCCAGTTTATCGCTACGATGTCATGGTTTTTATTTTTATCTTCTATGTCGATGATACCAGCCTTTAAAAGCGATATCAAAGAGGCATGGTTTGGCAAAACGCCAAACTCGCCTTCACTGCCCGGAAGCACTACACTACTCACGTCATCAGAAAAAACCTGACCTTGAGGAGTTACTATTTCTAAATGTAATTTATCCATTACGCTTCCTTGAATTTAAAATTTTAAGCCTTAAGCTTTTCAGCTTTAGCCAGCGCCTCATCGATATTGCCTACCATATAAAACGCCGCTTCAGGCAGACTATCATATTTGCCGTCCAAAATTCCTTTAAATCCGGCTATATTTTCCTCTAGGCTTACATATTTACCGGGACTTCCTGTGAAAACCTCGGCGACAAAGAACGGCTGAGATAAAAATCTCTCGATCTTTCTAGCCCTATCGACAGTCAGTTTGTCTTCTTCGCTAAGCTCGTCCATACCAAGGATAGCGATGATGTCTTGAAGGTCTTTATATTTTTGAAGCACAGCCTGAACGCCGCGAGCCACTTTATAATGATCCTCGCCTAAAATTTGCGGATCAAGCATTCTTGAAGTAGAATCAAGCGGATCGACCGCAGGATAAATTCCCTTTTCAGCTATCGCACGGTTAAGAACCGTAGTCGCATCAAGGTGCGCAAAAACAGTCGCAGGAGCCGGGTCTGTAAGGTCGTCAGCCGGAACATAAACGGCTTGAACGGATGTGATCGAGCCTTTTTTAGTCGATGTGATCCTTTCTTGAAATTTACCCATCTCGCTTGCCAGCGTCGGCTGGTAACCAACGGCTGATGGGATACGTCCAAGGAGTGCCGACATCTCTGCACCTGATTGAGAGAAGCGGAAAATGTTGTCGATAAACATAAGCACATCAAGTCCCATCTCATCGCGGAAATACTCAGCCATCGTTAGACCAGTCAGTGCGATACGATTTCTCGCCCCTGGTGGCTCGTTCATCTGTCCGTAGCACAAGGCGACTTTATCCAAAACGTTACTTTCTTTCATCTCGTGATAAAGGTCGTTTCCTTCGCGCGTCCTTTCGCCAACACCTGCAAATACAGAGTATCCGCTGTGTTTGAAGGCGACATTGTGGATTAGCTCCATGATGATGACCGTTTTACCGACACCTGCACCGCCAAATAGTCCGACCTTACCGCCTTTTGCGTAAGGCGCAAGAAGATCGACAACCTTTATACCGGTTTCAAAAATTTCACTTTTCGTGCTTTGTTCTTCAAATGGTGGCGGATCGCGGTGGATAGACCAATGTTTGTCAAATTCTACACCCTCGCCCTCGTCGATGAGATCGCCAACAACGTTAAAAATTCTTCCCAAAACCTTCTCGCCAACCGGCACACTAATAGGCGCACCAAGAGCAGTAGCTTCAAGCCCGCGAGTAAGCCCCTCACTCATATCCATAGCGATCGTTCTGACGCGGTTATCACCCAAGTGAGCCGCGACCTCCAGGATCAATCTATTTTTCTTGCCCTCAACCTCAAAATAAACCTCGATAGCTTCGTTGATCTTTGGCAAGTAGTCATTAAAGTCAACATCGACCACAGGGCCCATAACTTGACTAATAACACCCTTCATTCATACTCCTTTTATTTCATTGATTCAACACCACTGATGATCTCTATAAGTTCAGTAGTGATGGACTCTTGCCTTGCTTTGTTATAGGCAAGATTTAGTTGTTTTACACGCTCTTTAGCATTATTCGTCGCATTGTCCATCGCTTGCATCCTCGCACTATGTTCGGCAGCAAGTGAATCAATCAAAGAATAATACATACTGTATTCAAAATATTTTGTTAATAATTCATCCAAAATTTTAGAATAATTATCCTCAGGCTCGAATTCCATCAAAGAATTCGTCTCTACGCCGATGATCTTGGACGGCTCAATAGGCACGATGTCATTTACTCTGATTTCTTGAGAGATCATATTTTTATAGCCGTTGTGGACTAAAATAACCTTGTCTGTGACCCCGTTCACGAAATCATCTATGGCATCTTTGATGATATTTTGTGCTTTCTCGTAAGTCGGAGAAGAACTAGCGCCTATATACGTCTCAAGCAGATCTACACCTTGAAAATTAAAAAATTCTATGCCTTTTTTGCCGACGGCACGTAAGCGAACTTTAATCTTCTTGGCTTTAAATTCATCTATCATATGCCTTACGGTTTTAATGGTCTGGACGTTAAATCCACCGCAAAGCCCCTTATCAGCGGTAACGAATATGATATCAACCTTTTCGATATTTTCTTTGATATCGAAAAATTTACTCTCGGAAACGACCGAAGCGTATTGATTTATCTTATAAGCTATCTCTGATAAAACTTCATTGATCTTAAGCGCATAGACCCTGGAGTAGCGTGCCGCCTCTTCCGCTTTTCTAAGCTTGGCGGTAGAGACGAGCTTCATCGCACGCGTCGTCTTTTGAGTGTTTTGGACGCTCTTGATCTTTCGTTTTATATCTTTTAAATTTGACATGTTTTAGCCTTATGCGACCGAGAAAGTCGCTTTAAAGTCTTTCAGTGCCTTATGTAAAAGCTCTTCTATCTCTTTATCAAGAACTTTTTTTGTCCTGATTTGTTCGAAAATTTCAGGATATTTCGCCTCTATATATGGATAAAGCTCCGCTTCAAATTTTGTAACGCTGGCTGTCGCGATATCATCAAGATAGCCTTTAGATCCGGCAAATATGATGACGACTTGATTTTCGACCGGCAAAGGAGAATACGGAGGCTGTTTAAGCACTTCGACCATCTTTTGTCCGCGCTCTAGCTGCTTTCTTGAGCTCTCGTCAAGGTCGCTTGCAAATTGAGCGAACGCTTGAAGTTCGCGATATTGCGCCAAGTCAAGCCTTAAATTACCAGAAACTTGCTTCGTCGCTTTTATCTGAGCCGCACCACCGACACGAGAGACTGAAAGTCCGACGTTGATCGCAGGACGGATACCGGAGTTAAAAAGATCGCTCTCAAGGAAAATTTGCCCGTCAGTGATAGAAATAACGTTTGTCGGGATATACGCCGAAACGTCGCCCGCTTGCGTCTCGATGATAGGCAAAGCTGTAAGCGAACCGGCGCCCAAAGCGTCATTTAGCTTACTGGCGCGTTCCAAAAGGCGTGAGTGTAGATAAAATACGTCACCAGGATAAGCTTCGCGGCCAGGTGGGCGGCGCAAGATTAAAGACATCTCGCGATATGCGACGGCATGCTTTGAGAGATCATCATAGATGATGAGCGCGTGGCGTGAGTTGTCACGGAAGTATTCGCCCATCGTTACGCCAGCATACGGTGCGAGATATTGAAGCGCAGCGGCATCAGACGCACCGGCATTTACGACTATAGTGTAGTCCATAGCGCCGTATTCTTCGAGTTTTTTAACGACTTGCGCGACGGTTGATTGTTTTTGTCCGATAGCAACGTAAATACAAATGACGTCTTGACCTTTTTGATTGATGATAGTATCTATCGCGACGGTCGTTTTTCCGGTTTGACGGTCACCGATAATCAGCTCACGCTGTCCGCGGCCGATCGGCACAAGTGCATCGATGGCCTTGATACCTGTTTGTAGCGGCTCATGGACTGATTTTCTAGCCATGATGCCTTTGGCTTTTTCCTCGACGAAGCGAGTTTCGGTAGCTTCGATCGGTCCTTTTGCATCGATCGGTTCACCAAGTGAATTTACGACGCGTCCGATCAAAGCATCGCCGACAGGGACGCGTAAAAGCTTTTTAAGCCTTTTAACAGAGCTTCCTTCGGTTATGCCGCTAGTTTTGCCTAAAATAACGATACCTACGCTACTTTCTTCAAGGTTGAGAGCCATGCCTTTTTCGCCGCCCTCAAATTCTACCATCTCGCCGGCCATGATATTTTTAAGACCATAAACATTTGCGACACCGTCAGCGACAGAGATGACTTTGCCTGTTTCTTCGACATCGACGCTTAGATCAAAATTTTCGATTCGCTCTTTGATTATAGCGCTAATTTCGTCAGCTTTAATTTTTGCACTCACGCTTTTACTCCTTTTTAAATTGCTTTTAATATATATTCACTCATTTGGGTTTTGAGCCTATCCATAGAAAAGCTCGCCTCGACTCCCAAATCGTCCAGCTCTACCTTGATACCGTTGTAGTCGCTTTTTGAGCCCCCAAGCTTGACCTTAGCGTCAAAGCGCTTCGAAAATTTATCTTCAAGAGCGCTTAATTGCTCGCCATTTAGCTCAAAATTTCCATAAACGCTACCGTGATAGATATTATCCAGCAATGCTTGTTCGCTCTTTATCTCGTTTAGTATGGCTGGTATGAGGCTAAGCCTTTTGTTCACTCCAAGCAGCTTGATGAAATTTTTGAAATTTTCACTTGGATCTTGCACTAAAGATAGTATAAATTCCGCTTTTGCAGAATTTTTCAAGGTAGGAAGGCTTATTATATTTCTAAATTTTTCTATTTCAAAAGCAGCTGAAATTTCACTGAGGTTTGATATAAATTTAGCCAGCTGAGCGGAATTTACATCGCTCAAAATGGCTTTGACATATTTTTTTGCTACTACTTCATTCATCAGCCGACCTTTTTAAGTATGATATTTATGAGCTCTTTTTGATCGACTTTTAGGCTATCGCTGGCAAAAATATCATTTAAAATTTCGCTCACGACATTTTTTGTAGTCTTGCGCTCCTCGAAGTCTTTTTGATCTTTAAAGCTCTTTTGGATATTTGCCATCTCAAGCTCGGCGTCTTTTTTTACCTTTTGGGCTAAATTTACCGCCTCTTTCCTGGCTGTTTCGACTAGACTGCTCGCATTTAGTTTCGCCTCTTCGACACGTTTTAAGGCATCGTCTTTTTTGAGCTTTGAAGCGCGAAGCTTTTCTTGGATGCTCTCTAGTTTGCCCGCTATCTTATCTATCCTGCTTTGATAGAGATCTTTTAAGGGCTTAGCGATGAAATACAGCAAAATTCCAAAAAATAATAGAAAATTCAGAGCTCTTTCGATGATATCGTAGTTCACTCCGCCATGCTCGCTAGCAAAAGCAAAAAATGGCAAAACAAGAAGTAAAATTTTGATCCTCATAAGACTCCTTTAAATTTTAGCCAGCTTGGCGTTTAATGCCGCTTTAAGCTCGGGCAATCTCGAAGACAGATCGGCTTTAAGCTCGTCTTTTTGAGTACTTAAAGCATTCAAAAACGCTTCATAATCCGCCTCAAGTGCAGACTTTTTAGCCTCGATCTCTTTAAGCGCAGCCTCTTTTGCCGCACTAAGCGCATCTTGTCTTATTTTGTTGGCTTCCGCTCTGGCGTTTAATATGATATTTTCGATCTCCTTTTCATGCACGCTAAGATCGCTTGCATTTTTGCTCGTATTCTCCTCGTCCTCCTTTATAGACGCATTTCTATCGTCCATAAATTTGAGCATAGGTTTATAAAGCAGAGGATTTAAAATAGCGATTAGAGCCAAGAAAACGATAGCCGTCAAGATGACTAGAGGCACATCTATCTCTAACATTCACTCTCCTTACTTAATTATTAAGTTTCATTTAAAAACTAAAATCGGAGCTGATTTTACAATAAAATTGTAAAAAATAAAATTAAATTTAAAATTTTATTTCAGCTTATCTATAAATTTTTCGATCTGCGTCGTATCACTAAATTCTAGTATTAGATTTTTAGATTTGATTTTGGATTTTATATCAAAACCTTCGAATACGCCCTGAAGTTTCAAGAGTTTATCGGCATACTCTTTTGAAATACTCGGTTTTTCTTTTTTTTGCAAGTCTTTGTTTTTGAGCTTTTTGACTAAATTTTCAGTCTCTCTCACGCTTAGCTTCTGACCGATCACGGTATCTACGATCATCTTTTCATCGCCCGCACTAAGACCTACGATGACCTTTGCGTGACCTTGAGTTAGCTTGTCTTCTTGCAGTAGTTTTTGCGTGGATTTACTGAGCAAAAGAAGCCTCATAGTGTTTGTTATCTGAGTCCTACTTTTGTGTATGATGTTTGCGAGCCCGTCTTGGGTGATTTTGTATTCGTTGATGAGCTCTTTATAGGAATTTGCAAGCTCTATCGGGTTTAAATTTTCACGTTGGATATTTTCTATAAGTGCAAGCTCGCGTAAATTTTGAGATTTTAGATCGGCTATGATGGCCTTGATCTTGCGCTCGCCCAGCATCTTTGTAGCGCGGTATCTGCGCTCGCCGGCGATCAGCATATAGCCGTCGTCTTTTTTTATGACGATTATAGGCTGGATGAGCCCGTGTCTTTTTATGCTCTCACTAAGCTCTTTTAGCGCCTCCTCGTCAAAATGTTGACGCGGCTGGTAAGGGTTTGGCAAAATTTTAGCTATCTCTATCTCTTCGACGATATCTGAGTCCGAGCTAAGATCTGCAAATTCTTTTTTATATGCCTGCTCCACATCCTCAAATATCGCGCTAAGTCCGCGCCCCAAACTCTTTTTCTTCACTATCTAGATCCTTAAAATTTCAATTTAAAATCGAATATGCCAAATTTTGATACGCTATCGAGCCCGGCGATTTTATATCGTAAAGGATGACCGGCTTGCCAAAGCTAGGGCTCTCGGCTAATTTGACATTACGAGGGATAACGACTAGATCGTCCTTGTCGTCCTTGCTCGTAAAAAGTTTATGTTTAAAATGCTGTTTTAAATTTGCGATCGTCTCTTTTGAGAGGTTGTTTTGCGAGCTGAACATCGTTGGCAAAAATCCCTTGATACTAAGCTTTGGATTTATCGTCTTTTTGATGATTTTTACGGTATTTAGGATGAGTGCCAAGCCCTCAAGTGCGTAAAATTCGCATTGTATCGGGATTATCACACTATCGCTCGCACTAAGCGCATTTATCGTTATGCTACCAAGCGCGGGAGGGCTATCGATAATGATGAAGTCATAGTCATCTATGACTTCTGCGATTTTATTTTTTAAAATCAGCTTATAGTCTTTGTTTTGATCGTTAAATTCTTGCTCTATGCCGACTAGTCCGATGTTTGAGGGGGCTAAAAATAGCGTAGGTATCTCGGTTTTAAGAACGATCTGAGAGAGTTTTTTGCGATCGGTCAAAACGTGATAGATATTAAACTCATAATCGCTTCTGTTAAATCCTAGCCCGGTCGTCGCATTCGCCTGAGGATCGATATCCACGAGCAAAACCTTTTTCTCGGCAACCGCCAAAGATGCAGCTAAATTTACAGCCGTAGTCGTCTTTCCGACCCCACCTTTTTGATTTGCTATCGTTATAACTTCACTCATCTTAAAGAATACACCTTTTTTTCGTTTAATAAAATCGCGCCGTCATCACAAAGCTGCGCACCCTCGAGCGATACCGCCTGCGCACCTATATGCGTGATGAATTTTTTTGATTTCTGAAAGTCTATCCTAAATTTGCTAAAAGTCTGCTTCCATAAAATCTTTTTTTCTAGCATTTGCACGAAGTCCCAAACTACGTCGTTTGCGGCTATATTTATGTCCAAAACCCCCGCATTTTCAGGAGCATTTTGCAGGTTCATACCCATGCCACAAACATAAACGGAATTTATCTTTGTCGTGATGGTGCCGCCTATTTTTTTATCGTCCACGTAAAAATCATTTGGCCATTTGACCCAAATCTTAGAGCCCTTTAAGCTTAGAATTTCCTTCATTATCATTGAAAAATATATCGACGCCGACGCACTTGGCAGATCCTTTGGCAAAGAATCTTCATCCAAGCAAAATGACAAAAATAGGTTGCCCTTAAGCCCCTGCCAAGAATTTCCGCGGCTTCCGATACCGTTAGTTTGCTCTTTGGCTACGAGCATGAAGGGCGGATTTATAGTCAAGTTTCGCACGCCCTCGCACAAAACTTCCTGCGTCGATCCCACGCTATCAACAAATTCTACTATCAAATTTTCTCCTAAATTTGCCCTAAAAGGGCACTACCAAAATTAGTCGTATCGCAGTTTAAATTTAAGTTAAGAAATTTTATTGCCAGCCACGAGCCGCTTTCCATTTATATAGGCTTTTGCGTCCAGCGCCTTTTTGCCCGCTTCTTGTAGGGCGAGGATTTTAAGCGCACCCGTGCCGCAAGCCACGACAAATCCGTCCTTTTCGATGCGTAAAATCTCCCCCGCCGCTCCGCTACCCTCAGCTAAATTTAACTCCAAAAATTTAAGCCCGCTTTCAAGAAAGACGCCCGGCCACTCGTGAAAAGCGCGAAATTTATTGTAAATTTGCTCCGCATCCTCGCTCAAATTTACAAGTCCGTCTGACTTTTGTATCTTTTTGCAGTGGGTTGCGAGCGCGTCATCTTGCTTTTGCGGTGTCAAATTTTTAAAATCAAAAAGCGTTTTTACCGCCAGCTCGCCCGCCAGCTCGCCCAAAATCTCAAACATCTCAGCCGATCTTTTGCCCTCGCACGAAACGTGAGTAAAGCCCAGCATATCGCCCGTATCAAGCCCCTCGTCCATCAGCATCGCCGTCACGCCAGTGTTCTTTTCGCCATTTAGCAAAGCTGCTTGTATCGGGCTTGCGCCGCGATATTTAGGCAGGATAGAGGCGTGTAAATTTATACAAGGAGCGATATCTAAAACGCTCTTTGGCAAAATTTTCCCATACGCTGCAACCACGATAAAATCGGGCTTTAAGGCTAAAATTTCAGCCGCGACCGTCCCCTCTTTTAGCGTCTTTGGCTGAAAAATTTTTGCATGCGGTAAATTTTGCTGCGCGTAAATTTTAACCTCGCTTGGAGTTAAAATTTGCTTCCTGCCGACCGGTTTATCAGGCTGCGTAAAAACGCCCGCGACACCGATACCAGCGCGCACGAGCGCATCCAAGATCGTCCTTGCGTACGCAGGCGTGCCCATAAAAATTATATTCATCTTTTTCCTTTAAATTTAGCTTTAATAATACGTTATGTTATTATCCAAAATTTCCACCACTTTGCCGCGCACATCTTTTAGTATAGTAGGGTCGGTGTTCGTCCTATCAGGGGCGTTGCCGTGCCCGTCGTCCTCTCTGATACCGCGCGAATTTATTAGATTGTCAAATTTATCGTAGCTATTTATGGTGATGATTTGCTTTGTTAGCAGCGGCTTTGGAGCGGACGTATCGCCATGCCAAAACTCTCTGACAAATACTTCATTACCGCGCGCGTCATACCACGTATCGCTTGTCTGCATATCGATGCTTTCGTGCTTAAATTTCAGCAACCCATCACCCCAATACTTGGTCTGTGCCTTCATCACGAATTTTTGCGCGTTTTTGTCATAGACGGAAATTTTATTGCCCCATTCGTCGTAGCCAATCTCATAGTTGCCGATAACTACGCCACTGCTTACCGCGTGGGTCTTGACAAGCCGTCCGTTTGCGTCGTAGGTTTTGCTTTGATTTAGTGCGTCGCTACCGCCAAAATTTTTGCTATTTTTGGTGATTTTGGCGTCGTCTTTGTTTATCAAAGCGCCGTTTTTATCGTAGATTAGCCTTAGGACTTTGCCCTTTTTACCTGGCTTTTTGATGACGATGATATGACCGTTTTTATCGGTCTCGTAAGCGTAGCTAAATGAGCCAAATTTATCGATGCTACGAGCCAATCTGCCCTCGTCATCAAACTCATAAAATACCGCGTAATCCAGTCTGCCATTTATAAAGTGCTGATACTGCGTCAATCGTCCGCTCTCGTCAAATTCTATAAATTTTTCTTGCTTGGTGATAAATTTTTCATCCCGCAGCACCCTTTGCTTCATCTCTATGCTTTTAACATTGCCTTTTAGCCCAAACCATTGCCAGTCGGTAAAAGCCTGCGCTGGAAATGGCGTCGGAGTTCGTGGCTGCTTTGGGTTTAAAAAAGCCATGGCGCTTGTAATGGCTAGTAAAACGAAAAGCAAAATTTTCATTCGTATCCTTTAAAATTTAAGCCCTTTTAAGATAAAGCGCCGATGTTTCATTTTGCAGTATCTTATTTACTTCAATGCAAACACAAGCGCAAACAGCACACTTAAAGAAATCTTTTTAATTTGCTTCTACTTTGTAGTTTGCAAGCCTGGCGAAGCGTCCTAAAATAAAAATGCGACCGGCGTTTAAGTGGCAACGCGAAGTAAAATTTAGCCATTTTGCGACTTCGAGCGCTTAAACTATCCCTCCAGCCAAATTTTATTATCTACGGTGCGACTTTTAGCACTACCACGCCGCTAAGTATCAAGAGCACGCCAAAATATTTCCACAGGCTCGCCGCATCGCCGTAAAACCACACACCGACGAGAAACGTCCCTGCCGCACCGATGCTCGTCCAGACTGCGTAAGACGTGCCGATAGGTATCTCGCGCTGCGCCAGCCAGAGCAAAAACCCGCTCGACGCCATAAACGCTATCGCCACACAAACCCCGAGCACTCGCGAGCCCTCTTGCTGCGCCATTTTTAGCCCCACGGGCCAGCCCATCTCCATAAGTCCGGCGCATATCAAGTATATCCAACCCATTTTTACCCTCTCGTTTCGGTCAAATTTCCGGCAAAAATCATTTGAAATTTTCCTTTTTCAGCAGTTCGAGCAGGCTAAATTTAAGCTCGGTGATATTTTGATTTGTCGCGGAGCTGATCGGCATGACAAAATATGGCTTTGAGTCGTCAAATTCGTAAATGTCTTGCTTGTAAATCAAATTTTTACCCGCCTTGCCCGCTTCGTCAATCAAATTTGACCGCTCGCCGCTAAGTCCTAAAATTTGTAAAAATTCGCCGACTTTTCGCTCCAAATTTTCCGCCGCGTCCATGCGCGTCAAAGCGATGGCAAAGTCTCTTTTGGCAAGTTCGGGCGAAAATTTCTCAACTTCGCCGCGAAGCGTGACAAACTGCTCTTTTAGGCTTCGGTAGTTGGCGAGATCGAGCATATAAAGCAAAATTTTCGTACGCTCGATGTGCTTTAAAAATTTAAGTCCAAGCCCGCGTCCGTCGCTCGCACCCTCGATGATGCCGGGGATGTCCGCCATCACAAAGCCGCTGTATTCATCGACCTCGACAAGACCTAGCTTTGGCGTGAGCGTGGTAAATTCGTAGTTTGCGATCTGCGGCTTCGCATTTGAAACGGTCGAAATGAGCGTGGATTTGCCGACGTTTGGAAAGCCAACTAAACCGACATCGGCGATGAGTTTTAGCTCTAAACGCACGTCGCGCGTCTCCTCAGGCAGACCCTTTTGCGCGTATTCAGGGGCTTGGTTGATCGAGCTTTTAAAATGCACGTTGCCAAGCCCGCCCTTGCCGCCTTTTAAAAACAGCACGCGCTCGCTCTCTTTGGTAAGATCTGCCAAAAGTTCATTCGTCTGCGCGTCATACACGGCAGTGCCGGGCGGCACGATGAGTTCGAGATTTTCGCCCTTTTTGCCGGTCATCCGCCTCCCCGAGCCCGCCTCGCCGTTTTGGGCTTTGAGCGCCCTTTTGCCCTTGTACGCAGCTAGCGTGTGGGAGTTATTGTCTGCGATTAAGTACACATCTCCGCCGTCGCCACCGTCTCCGCCGTCAGGTCCTCCTAAGATGACGTGCTTCTCGCGCCTAAAACTCACTGCCCCGGCTCCACCATGCCCCGAACTTAGGGTCAAATTTACACTATCTATAAACATTTTTTGCCTTAAAAATTTTTGCTGATTATAGCGATTTACGGTTTAAGATTTGATTTTTATGAATTTTGAGGAATTTAGGAAGCCAAAGCTTCCTAAAATTTAAGCGGCAGGATAAACGGAAACTTTTTTTCTGTTTTTGTCTTTTCTTTCGAATTTTACAAAGCCGTCAATCAATGCAAATATCGTGTGATCTTTGCCAAGACCTACGTTGCTGCCTGCGTGAGTAGCTGTGCCGCGCTGGCGGATGATGATGTTTCCTGCACGGACGAATTCGCCGCCAAATTTCTTGACACCTAGTCGGCGTCCGATACTGTCTCGGTTATTTTGGGTCGAGCCCTGACCTTTTTTGTGTGCCATCTAATCTCCTTTAAGCTGCGATACTAACGACTTTAACGCGTGTAAATTGTCTTCTAAAACCGCGTTTAAGCTTCGAGTCTTTGCGTCTACGTTTTTTATAGATCACGACTTTTTTGTCTTTACCTAAATTTACGACTTCTAAGACAACTTTTGCACCCTTTACGAACGGCGCACCTACCTTGATACCACCGTCATTTACAGCCAAAACTTCTGTGATTTCGACGGTTGATTTTGCCTCGGCTTCAAACCTGTCAAGCTTGATATACTCGCCCTCGCTGACACGATATTGTTTGCCGCCATGTTTTATAATAGCGTATTTTGACATACTCTACCTTTCTTTTGGTAAGTTACCAAAAAGCACTTTTGTGAAAAAGATTTATGGAGCTTTGTTGGTTATAAGGAATGGATGATACCTAAAAATTTATAAATTTTGGTTGAAAGTAAATTTGAAATCTATCCGAAATTTTAAATTTGTTTTGGGTATAATCGCCTAAATTCAGCAAAGGAAAACGCGCTCAAAATTTAAAATTTAGCGCAAAGTAAAAATGGCAGACGACGATCAGGAAAAAACCGAAGAAGCGACCTCCAAAAAGATAGAAGACGCCAAAAAAGACGGCAACGTCCCCAAAAGTCAAGATATCGCGGGCTTTGCGACACTTGTCATAGCTATCTTGGTGCTGCTTGCTATGCTAAATTTCATGCGAGAACAAGTCGTGGCGCTTTATATTTATTACAGTAAATTTATAGGCGTAGAGATCACTCCTAGCGCGCTAAATTTGATCGTCATAAACACCCTCGCAAGGTCGCTTTTGATGATACTGCCGATATGTATCTGCGTGGCGATAGCCGGCATCGTCGCAAATGTCATGCAATTTGGCTTCATTTTTACGACAAAGCCCATCACTCCCGATATAAACAAGATAAATCCACTAAAGGGGCTAAAAAATCTATTTTCAATGAAAAAAGCGATAGATAGCGTAAAGATCGTGGCCAAAGTTAGCGCTGTATTTGGAGTCGCGTTCTACTTTTTTTTACAGTTTATAAAAGAGCTGCCTCATACGCTGTTTTTATCGATGTTCGATCAGCTGGCGTGGTTAAAAGAAAAGCTGATAATCCTAGTCGGAGTCATGCTCTTGATCCTACTTGTAATCGGCCTTTTGGACCTATTAATCGTGCGGTTTCAGTATTTTAAAGACCTTCGTATGAGCAAGCAAGAGGTCAAGGACGAATACAAACAAATGGAGGGCGACCCGCAAGTAAAGGGGCGTATACGTCGTATGCAGATGCAAGCGGCTAAAAGACGCATGATGCAAAACGTCCCGCAAGCTGATGTCGTTATAACAAATCCGACTCACTACGCCGTCGCCGTAAGATACGATAAATCAAAAGACAGTGCGCCGGTCATTCTGGCAAAAGGCGTGGATATGATGGCTTTACAGATAAGAAAAATTGCCCTCGAACACGGAGTGCAAATTTACGAAAATCCGCCGCTAGCACGCGAGCTTTACCGAGTCTGTGAGGTCGAAGACACTATACCAGCAGAGCTATTTCGAGCCGTAGCAGAGGTGCTAAGCTTTGTCTATACGAGCAATATCAAGAAATTTGGCGATAAGCTGAAATAAACCAAATATAGATTTATTGCTATTTTATCATAGTAAAATAGTATAAATGACAAAATTGCTACTTTTGGAAAGCAGTTTGGAACGCGACAAAGCGCCTTAAAGAGTTGCGAGGCAAAGCTTAGATAAAAAACACACCATAGTCCTGGTCAACTTTATCAAAACGAAATCTATCAAAAAATTTTAAAAAGAAGAAAAATATGCTCCCCTAAAAGGAGAGCATAAAACTTAATTGACAAATCCGTAAGCACTCGCAAGTATCCAGCCAAAGAAGCATGATGAAAATACTCCGATAAATCCAGGAATGATAAAGCTGTGGTTGATAACGTATTTGCCGATATGCGTCGTGCCAGAGCGGTCAAACTGGATAGCGGCAAGGTCGCTTGGATATGTAGGCAAGATAAAGTATCCGTAGCACGCAGTGGCAAATGCTATGATGATGCCAGGATCCACACCTATTTGAACGGCAAGCGGCACAAAAGTAGCAGCGGCAGCGGCTTGAGAGTTCAAAAATTTAGAAATCAACATACCGACAATGATATAAGTCCAAGGATACGCTACCATTACCGCACCAAGAGAATTTTTGAGCATCTCGATATGCGCATGGAACATAGTATCAGCCATCCATGAAATTCCATAAATCGCAACAAGCGCCACCATACCACTATGAAAAATTTCATTTTGAGCGATCTTGGCAGATTTGATGCCAGAGTAGATCATCATTATCGCAGCCGCTAGCAGCATAAAAATTTGAATAGTGCTAACCATATCTAAAGGCGAAGTCTTCTTAAATGTATCTTTTACCGATATAACGGCTGAATTTATAGTTTCACTCTTATCACCGGTCGTTATGACTACATTTCCATCTTGCGATACGACACTTTGAGTTAGCTTTTTATCTTTGCCGTAAATTTCGACACTATTAAATTTAGTATTATTTTTGACTTTGTTGTCTTTTACATCTTGCGAAATTTGACCGTTATCGACCATGGCTACGACTTGGCCGTCTTTGACATTGATGGTTTTTACGGCTTTTTTATCAACTAGAATTTCGATCGATTTTCCCGGGACATTAGAGGTCCAAGAAGGACGAAGCTGTTTATAATAGCCCAAAACCGCCACAAGAGCGATAGCAGCTAAAAATATCCACATTGCATTCCACTGAACTCTCGGTAGTTTTACGCCAATGAAAGATTTAACACCCTCGGAGCCGTAAATATATTTTTTTTGCTCGGGATCTGCGATCTTTGCTTGAAATTCAGGATCTTTATCCAAGTCTTTTCCTCTAAAAATAGAATACGTACCAATAGCGAGCATACCAAGAAACGTCGAAGGTATGGTAACTTTTAAAAGGTCAAGATAGCTAGAAAATCCTTCTATGCTAGTTCCAGTGCCAAGCAAGACCGCGACCATAGAAACGCCCGCAACCGAAACTGGACTAGCTATAATAGCAAGTTGTGACGATACAGTGGTGGCAGCCAACGGACGCTCTGGGCGGATGCCACTTTTTATAGATACGTCATAAATAATCGGAAGCAACGTATATACAGTATGTCCAGTGCCACATAAAACGGTCAATGTCCAACCGCAAATAGGGGCTAGATAACAAACGAATTTTGGATGCTTTCTAAGGGCCTTTTCCGCCATCTGAAGCATAACATCAAGTCCGCCCGTAGCCTGCAATGTCGCACTTGCAACAACAACAGCCAAAATAGTCAAGATAACATCGACAGCAGGCTTGCCAGGCTGCATTCTAAAAGCAAATACAAGAATAACAAGTCCTATACCCCCAAGAATACCAAGCGCCATACCGCCCTTTTTTGCTCCGTAGAACAAACAACCAAGCACTACAATCAGCTGCAACACAAATTGTGTGCTTTCACTCAGACTTGTCAAAAAGTCCATATTTACTCCTTGTATATGAATTTGCAGAAATTATATTTATTTAAAAATTAAACGATAATTAAAAATTTAAATTCTAGTTAAAATCATATTTTTACAAAAAGCGACATGGCTCATAAAAGTCCATATTTCCAATATATAGCAAGTTTATAGTCAATAATCAGGAATATCATAAATTTTTCATATAGCTACTATGATTAGTTTAAATTACATTTAGTCTAATAAAATTTTAGATATAATATGTAAAAATTAATTTCAATTAAGGAGATCCTCATGCAAATCTCTGTTGCATATGGGAAAAACGATGATTTTAAGGTGTGGGTAGATGAAAAAAATCTTTTAGGTGTATTCAATCCTAATCCCGTACAAAAATTTGACGAAAAAGTGCTCATAAAACAAGCTCTTGACAATCCAGTAAATCATGTATCTTTCGATAAATTCATAGATACGAAAGAAAAAATCGTCATTTTAGTAAACGACGGCACACGCCCGACACCAACGGCTAAAATTTTAGCTCAAATTTATCCAAAATTAAGAGATAAAGATAAAATTTTCGTTATCGCAAACGGTTGCCATAGAGATCCGACTGAGGATGAATATCATTTGATATTTTCAAAGGAAATTTACAATGAGTTGAAGATAAAAAATGAAATTCATAGCCACGACTCGAAAAACGACGAGATGACATTTCTAGGCGAAAGTGAAAATGGCACTCAAATGTATCTAAATAAAATCGTAGCACAGGCCAAAAAGGTGATCGCCATCGGCTCGGTCGAGCCACACTATTTCGCAGGCTATACGGGCGGTAGGAAGTCTTTTTTACCTGGCACTGCAAAGTATGAAACTATCGAGCAAAACCACAAGCTAGCTCTCAGCCCCGACGCTCAAGCGCTCAGACTCGAAGGTAACCCCGTGCATGAAGATATGGTTGATGCGATGAAAGTACTTTCAAATATCGATGTATTTGCCATCATGACAGTGCTTGATAGTGATCATAGCGTGTATTACGCCAGTAGCGGGCATCTAAATGATAGCTTTTATGATTGTATAAAAAAGGCTGACGAGGTATTTTGCGTAAAAATTCCGCAAAAGGCCGACATCGTGATCTCAGTTGCTCCATATCCTATGGATGTCGACCTTTACCAGGCTCAAAAAGCACTCGATAACGGCAAACTAGCTCTTGCAAAAAATGGAATATTAATAATGGTAGCAAAATGCCGCACCGGTATCGGCCCAAAGCCGTTTTTCAATCTAATGGCATCGGCAGATACACCTCAAAAAGTACTCGAAAAGATAAACAAAGAATTTCATCTAGGCTACCACAAAGCCGCTAAGATGGCTGAAATTTCACTTTGGGCCCAGACTTGGGCAGTCACGGATCTAAGCGACGAAGAAATGCGTGCCGTGCATCTAAAACCTTATCATGACTTACAAAAAGCGCTCAATGATGCCCTTAAAGAAAAAGGTGAAAACGCTAAAATTGCCATACTCCCGTTTGGTTCTATGACGGTACCAAAGGTCTAAATTTGAGTAAAATTTTATACTACGACACTAGTTGCGGCATCAGTGGAGATATGAATTTGGGTGCTCTTGTCGATGTCGGCGTAGAATTTTTATTTTTAAAAAGCGAACTTGACAAGCTTGGGCTCAATAATGAATTTACACTTACTTGTAAACAAATTTTAAAACAAGGTATAAAAAGTACAAAGATAGATGTCTTGCCAAATGCAAATATTCTTAGTTATAGAAATTTTACGGATATAAAGAAAATTCTAAATGAGTCCAAGTTGAGCGAATTTTGCAAGCAAAAAGCCAAAAATATATTTGAAAAAATCGCCGCAGCCGAAGCCAAAATCCATGGCAAAAATGTTGAAGACGTCCATTTCCACGAAGTAGGTGCGATTGATAGCATAGTCGATATCGTAGGGGCTTGTATCTGCATAGAGCATCTTAAAGTAGACGAGATAATAAGCTCTAAAGTCGAGCTTGGCGGTGGAAACGTTGAGTGTGAACACGGAATTTTGAGCGTTCCCACACCTGCGGTCTGCGAAATTTTAAAGAGTGTACCAGTCAGCATAGGAAAAGCTGATTTTGAGCTCACGACTCCAACAGGAGCTGCGATATTAAAGGAATTTGCCTCTAAATTTTGTGATAAAGCCTATTTTTGTATAGAAAAGATCGGTTATGGCGCAGGTAGCAAAGAGGCTGAATTTCCAAACGTGCTTCGTGTCATGCTTTGTAATAATGACAATGCCTGCCAAAACTATCAAAAACTCATCCAAACCAATATAGACGATATGGACGCCGAAGGTCTCGCATTTGCCTGCGAGCTATTGCTTGAAAACGGTGCTCTTGATGTATTTAGTCGCTCCGTTTTCATGAAAAAAGGACGTATCGGGCTTGAGCTAAATGTACTTTGTAAAATTCAAGATTGCAATAAGCTAAAAGAGCTGATTTTTAAGCATACTTCATCGATCGGGGTGCGAGAGATAGATGTCTTAAAGACTGAGCTAAGGCGCGAATTTGTAACCGTTAGATCAAAATTTGGCGAGATAAAGCTTAAAATTTCAAATTTTGGTAACCAAAATTTGAAATTAAAGCCCGAATTTGACGACTGTAAACTAGCCGCTAAAAAATATGATACTACGTTAAATATAGTAAAAAAAGAAATTTTAAAGCAATATGACGAAGTTAGAAATTCTAAAAAATGATATAAAAAAGTTTGGTAACCTCGCCGTGGCCTTCTCGGGTGGAGTTGATAGCTCGCTTTTAGCCAAGTTAGCAAACGACGTGTTAGGAGAAAAGGCTGTCGCAATCACGATAAAATCGCCTTATATGTCCGCTCGCGAGATAGACGAAGCGGTGGAATTTTGCAAAATTTATAACATAAAGCATGAAATTTTAGAGCTCGGAATACTAGAGGACATCACTGATAATCCCAAGGATCGCTGCTATATCTGCAAAAAGAGCGTATTTGCACAGCTGATGAAAAGAGCGTGTGAACTGGGCTTTACAAATATCGCTGACGGTACGAATGCAGACGATCTTGGCGAATATCGTCCGGGTCTCAAAGCCAAGGACGAGCTTGGCGTGCTTTCGCCACTTAAAAATTTAAGTAAAGTTGATATACGCGAACTTTCCCGCGAGTTAAATTTACCTACTCACGACAAACCAAGCTACGCGTGTTTATTGACGCGCCTACCGCATGGACATAAATTTAATCCAAGCGATCTAGCTTTGATTGAAAAAGTTGAAAATTTACTGATAAAAAATGGCTACAAAAATATCAGAGCGCGCTTTGATGGCAAAAGCATAAAGCTACAAATGAGTGGCATCGATATGGCTCGATTTACGGCAGACGATAAATTTAAACCGATCATAAAGGAGATAAACGCCATGGGTGAGCTACAAATTTTGCTCGATCTAAAGGGGTTGAGAGAGGAAATTTTAAAATGAACGAGAGTGAAATTTTAAATCTGATAAAACGCATAAAAAACGGTGAAATTTCAGATGAAAATGCCTTAAAATATCTAAAAAACTATCCCTTTAGCGATATAGGATGCGCCAAATTAGATACTCAAAGAGAACTTAGAAGCGGTATTGGCGAAGTGATATACGGTGAAGGCAAGACGGTCGATGAAATTTTAACAATTACTAAAAATTTAGCCGCCATAAAACAAAATATCTTGATAACTAGAGCCGATGAACAAGTTTTTGAGCTCATTTATAAACATTTTAAAGAAGCCAAATTTAATATGAGGGCAAAGACTATAAGCCTAATGTTTAAAAAACAGAATTTAACAGATAGTTACATTGCTATCATCTCGGCAGGAACGTCCGATATGTCAGTAGTCGAGGAAGCTTATGAGACGGCAAAATTTCTAGGAAACAGTGTCAAAAAGATAACCGACGTAGGTGTGGCTGGTATACATAGGCTATTTTCAAAGCTAGATGATATCCAAGGCGCAAGGGTCGTGATCGCAGTAGCTGGCATGGAGGGGGCTTTACCAAGCGTGATAGCAGGGCTCGTAAAAGCACCCGTCATAGCAGTGCCTACTAGCGTAGGATATGGTACGGGACTTGGCGGGGCGGCGGCGCTTTTAGGTATGTTAAACAGTTGCGCGAACGGCATTACGGTTGTAAATATCGACAATG
The DNA here is from genome assembly GCF_000287855.1 of Campylobacter sp. FOBRC14. Lineage (NCBI taxonomy): Bacteria > Pseudomonadati > Campylobacterota > Epsilonproteobacteria > Campylobacterales > Campylobacteraceae > Campylobacter > Campylobacter sp. FOBRC14. The sequence continues at coordinate 81,274 of NZ_ALJJ01000004.1, forward strand.
GCTACGGCGCAGCTTATAACGCCAGCATAATAAACCATCTTTGAAATTTGACATTTGCGATCGGTGTCGCGAGATAAAATTTAATCGTGCTTTAGCTTGGAGGATAGCGCAAACGTTTGCAATTTAGTCTGAATTCTATTTCGAGGCAAAGTCAAAAAAATTTTTGAAAGGAGCGAAGATGCAAAAAGATGAACAAGTCGCCAAAATGACGGATGTCATGGCGAAATTTTTGGGATATTCGGGTAAAGTTTTACCAGATGACGTAAGTGCAAAATTAGAGGAACTAGCCAAGAAAGAGACGCTACCGCTGGCACGTACTATTTACGATACGATGTTTGAAAACCAGCGCCTGGCGCGCGAACTAAATCGCCCGTCGTGCCAAGATACTGGTGCTATCCAGTTTTTACTTAGGTGCGGGGCAAATTTCCCACTCGTTTCGGAGCTGGAAAATTTACTCGTAAACGCTACGCTACAAGCCACGCGCGAAGCTCCGTTGAGGCACAACAGCGTTGAGACCTTCGACGAATATAACACCGGAAAAAATATCGGCAAGGGCGTTCCGAGTGTATTTTGGGAGATAGTACCGAATAGCTGCGGATGTGAAATTTATACCTATATGGCGGGTGGGGGCTGTACGTTGCCCGGCAAAGCAGGCGTGCTTATGCCCGGTATGGGATACGAGGGCGTGACACAGTTCGTGATGGACATAATGACAAGTTACGGCGTCAACGCCTGTCCACCGCTACTAGTAGGCGTGGGCATCGGAACATCGATCGAAGTAGCTTCGATGAGTGCAAAAAAGGCGCTATTTCGCCCTATAGGCTCACACAACCCCAATGAACGAGCTGCTAAAATGGAGCTACTGCTGGAGGATGGGATAAATTCTATCGGACTTGGTCCACAGGGTCTGCGCGGGATGAGCTCCGTGATGGGCGTGCATATCGAAAATACCGCGCGCCATCCAAGCGTAATCGCCGTAGCGGTCAACGTGGGCTGCTGGTCGCATCGCAAGGGATATATCGTTTGGGACGGCGAGTTAAATTTCAGTGTCAAATCACATAAGGATTTCAAATATGAGTAAGAAAATTTTAACGACACCAATCAGTGCGGAGGATCTAAAGGATATAAAAATCGGTGACATCATTTATCTAAGCGGAAATATCGTAACCTGTCGAGATGTAGCGCATAGACGTGTGATCGAAGAGGGACGCGAGCTACCATTAGATATAAGAGGTGGCGCGATCTTTCACGCAGGGCCGATCGTAAGAAAGATCGCAAGTGGTATGGATGAGCGTTATGAGATCGTTTCCGTGGGACCAACCACAAGCATGCGGATGGAAAAATTCGAAAAAGAATTTATCGCTAAAACGGGCGTGCGGATAATAGTTGGCAAAGGTGGCATGGGAGAAGGTACGATGCAAGGATGTAAGGAATTTGGCGCCTTGCATTGTGTGTTCCCTGCAGGATGCGCGGTGATCGCGGCAACACAGGTCGAGGCGATAGAAAGTGTGGATTGGAAAGATTTAGGAATGCCCGAGAGCCTTTGGAACTGTCGCGTTAGAGAATTCGGCCCGCTGATTGTATCTATAGACGTGCACGGCGGTAATTTATTTGAGCTGAATAAGATAGAATTTAACCGCAAAAAAGACATCGCTATCGCAGAGATCATCAAGCAGGTAGGATTTATAAAATGACCTTGACTAGTGCGCAAACTATAAAGCTCGCGAGGGTAGATCGATCTTGAATGCCACTTCAGTAGATCTCTTACTCGAACGTGGATATAAACGCGTCCAATTACAGATATGTGTGTGCAGCTTATCCTTGCATAGTGCTTGCTAGGATTTTGTGTTTGATATATAGCGCTGTTAAATTTATCGATGTGTTAGATTTAGTCATGATGAGAGTCGGCAGCAAGCAAGCCAAATTTCCGCTTCATTGGCACTATAAAATTTAACTTATCGCAGAAACGAATAAACTGAATAATATCCCAAAATATGTAGAAATAAAATAGCTTTTCATAAAATTTAATATTACTAAAATACCTCTTGCAATGACTATGACCAATTTACTGGAGTAATTAGTCATTGCTTGATATCTTTCTTTATTAAATGCAATAAATTTATCAGTTCATTATCAGTAAATTAAAATTTCTTAATTTCAAAAACATAAATTGTAGTTTAAGTTATTATATCAATAATTTTATAATATTTTAAGAAGATATAATATATTATAT
>NZ_ALJJ01000005.1:0-12563 GCF_000287855.1 Campylobacter sp. FOBRC14
CCAGTCTCACCCAGCTCCAACTTTGCGGTATTTCAAACGGAATTTCATCTTCGATGCAACGAGTTTCTTCGCCTATCTTCTCATAATGTAAATTATCCTCGCCTTTAAAGATAACGCTGTCAAATTTTGACGGCTTGATCTTTTTATCTTTTATAAGCCTATCTTTTTCCTTGCGAATTTGCTCTACTAGCTTAGATGCCGGTTCGTCATGCGGATCTTGCGGTACTAATTTACCTGTGATTGCTAAATTTAAGATGGAGCTTTTTAGCTGTTGTGCCGTCATCTTACGCCTTTTGATTTAATATCTCTAAAACTTTAGAGATCGTATCATCGATGCTGGTATTTAGCTCCGCTCTATGTTTTTGATATTCGGCTATTAGCACAAACGGGTCTTTTACCTCTTCGCTCTCACTTGGAAAACCGCAAAGGTCAAGACTGTAGTTTCGCTCTTTGATCTCGTTTATAGTAAAGCATTTTGACTTATCAAAGCCATCAATGTTGATCTCTTCGCGATTGTTCCACCATGAGATAACGGGTGTAAAATGCTCCAACTTCATCGGCTTTGTTTTACTAAAATTTTTCTGTCCTTCAGGCATATCTAAACGGTAAAACCAGATTTTATTTGTCGGCTCGCTAGCATTAAAAAATAGAATATTTGTCGTAATTGACGTATATGGCGCAAAGACTGAGCGAGGCAAACGCACGATCGTATGTAGGTTAAATTCATTTAAGAGCTTAGTTTTTATAGCTACCTTTGCATTGTCGGTACCAAATAAAAATCCATCTGGCAAAATAACAGCTGCACGACCCTTAAATTTTAATCTAGCCATTATGACGTTCATAAACAAATCCGCTGTCTCTGAGCTTCTAAGCTCAATAGGAAAGTTACTTTTTATGTTATCTTTTTCACTGCCTCCGTATGGTGGATTCATCAAAATCACATCAAATTTATCCTCTGGCGTGTAGTCTCTAATATCCTTTTCTAGTGCGTTATCGTGATAAATTTGAGGATTATCAATGTCATGCAATAATAAATTTGTCGCACTTAGCAAAAACGGCAACGCCTTTTTCTCAATACCATAGACGCTATCTTTATAAATTTCTCTCTCGTCTGCAGTTTGTATCTGCGAGTCTAGCTCTTTAAGAGCCGACGTTAAAAATCCACCGGTTCCGCAAGCAAAATCCGCAACTCTTTCTCCGATTTTAGGCTTAATCATCTTAGCCATAAAGTCGGTTACGGCGCGTGGCGTATAAAACTCTCCGGCGTTTCCAGCGCTTTGTAAGCTTTTTAATATCGTCTCATAAATTTCGCCAAACGCGTGTCTCTCTTTGAAATTTTCAAAATTTAGCTCGTTTATCACGTTTATCACTTGACGAAGCAAAACTCCGTCTTTCATGTAGTTATTATTGTCCTCAAATGCCTTTTTTACGATGGCTTGGCGAGTAGTGGTTTGTGGGGTGATGGTGATATTTTTTAGAGTTACAAAAAGCTCGTTATTTACAAAATTTAAAAGTTCGTCACCAGTTAGTGCCTTGCCGTCTTTGTTATCTATCGCCCAGTTAGAGTAGCGCAAATTTGTTGGCATAATAGAGCGATAGTTATCATCATCGATCTCCCATTCGCTCTCTTTTGCATCGTAAATTTTTAAAAACAATATCCATGTAATTTGTTCTATTCTTTGGGCATCTCCGTTGATGCCTGCGTCATTTCTCATAATGTCTTGTAGTCTTTTTATAAAATTTCCTAAACTCATCTTCGTCCTTATGCTGCATAAATTTCTTTTTCAAGTTCTTTTATGGCTTCAAAATACTTCTCTTTTCCACCAAAAAAATCATTTACTATTTCTAGCATCCCACCCATATCTCTAAACGGATCATTTTTAAGTACATTTATGTTTTCTAGGTCGCTTATGCCGTTATCTGCGTATTTATCAATAAGTTTTAATAAAACCTCTCTTGCTTTATCAGAATATTTGCTCAAAAAGTCTCGCTTTTTGACGCCGTCTGCACGCTCTTTTCTAGTGCGCGGTGGTTTGTTATAAGCTATATGACAGATCAGATCAAACTCATCCAAATTTGTAAACTCAGGTTTTATTTTTAGTTCATCTAATAATACGCCGTGATCTTTTAACTCATTGATAATAGCTTGTTTTTTGCTTTGCGCATCCCAGCTTGTTATGAAATTTTCAAGGCTTTTAAACTTAGCTAAGATGTTTTGTCTTGAAAAGTCTTTAAAGTCACTGGCAATTAGGTTGCCGTTTTGATCGTAAATTTGCTCTAACTCGTCTAATATTTTGACTTCGGCGCCATTGATCACGATTTTTCTTTCACCGCTTTTTTCTTTGTCTTCTTTTGGCTTTGGCGGTTTTTCTTCTGTAAAATTTGCTTTTGCTGGTAAATCGTCTTCTTTTATCGGCTCTCCATCAAATTTAGGATCCATAAAAAGACGACTAACGCCCCTAAAATCCAAAATCGTAAAATGCGTCTTGCCAAAATCCTCCCTAAGCCTCGTACCGCGACCTATGATTTGCTTAAATTCGGTTATGGAGTTTATACAACTATCTATCGCAATAACTTTGCATGTTTTGCAATCAACTCCAGTTGTTAAAAGCTTTGACGTAACAGCTACAACAGGGTATATCTCATCTGGTCTTGAAAATCTCTCTACCATAGCATTTACGTTCGGTACGTCGCCGGTAATTTGGGCGACATAGTTTGGGTTTTGCCTTACCAGATCGCTATTTTCGTTTCTTAATGCTTCACACATCCTTTGTGCATGCTCTATATCTACGCAAAAGACTATAGTTTTAGCCATACGATCGGTGCTTTTTAAAAATTCACTTATGCGACTAGCCACAAGCTTTGTTCTATTAGTTAAAACCAAATTTCTATCGTAATCTTTTATGTTGTAAATTTTATCTGGTATCTCATTGCCGTAATCATCAAGCATGCCCTCTGGTGGCCTATACTCCATTAAATCCACATCAATACCAACACGGATGACTTTAAACGGGGCTAAGAAGCCATCATTTATCCCTTGTTTTAGGCTATAAGTATATATAGGCTCCCCAAAATATGAGCTATTTGATATTTCATTATCCTCTTTAGGCGTGGCCGTAAGACCGATATGGGTAGCTGATTTAAAATAGTCTAAAATTTTGCGCCATTGTGAGTCCTCTTTAGCAGATCCTCGGTGGCACTCGTCTATGATGATTAAATCAAAAAAATCTGGGCTAAATTCACGAAACGGCTCATTACCGTCTTCATCTACTAGCTGTTGATAAAGCGATAGATAAATTTCATACGAACTATCAAGTAGTTTGTCTTTTATCTTGGTCATTTTATTGCCAAATGGCTTAAAATCGCCGGTTTCACTTTGATCAACTAGAATATTTCTATCTGCCAAAAATAAAATTTTCTTTTTTGCGCCAGCGCGATATAGCCTATGAATAATCTGAAAAGCTACATAGGTTTTACCAGTACCTGTCGCCATAACTAGCATCAATCGCTTTTTGCCGTTAGCAACGGCTTCAATGGCTCTATTTATGGCTACTTGCTGATAATATCTTGGCTTTTTGGCACCTTGGTCATAAAAATATGGCTCCTGTATGATTTTAAAAGCTCTTGATGAAAAATGTTTATATTCCAAAAATCGTTGCCAAAGCTCATATGGAGTTGGAAATTCATTTAGAGCTAACTCACGCTGAGAGCCGGACAAAAAATCAAATTCTATAAAGCTACTGCCATTTGAGCTATATGCAAATGGAGCATCAAGCATTTGTGCATATATTTTGGCTTGTTCTAGTCCATGCCTAATACTATGACTATCATCTTTCGCTTCTACGATGGCAAGCGGCAAATTTAACTGATAACTTAGGACATAATCGGCTTTTTTAATACCGACCTTATCCCTTTTTGCGACGTTGTTTATCAAATTTATTCTGCCATCGGTTATTTGATACTCCATAGAAATTTGACTCATCTTGTCCCAGCCGGCTTGTTCGATGGCGGGTGTTATAAATTTTAGCTTTACGTCTTCTTCGGTCATTTTGCCACCTTTAAAAACTTCCCTATAATAAAAATTATGAGAAGTTTAGAAAATACGAGATTATATCCAAAAATTTAGTCAAAATTAAATAAACCCCGTATATTACATCTCCATCCCATCTCTACTATACATCTTGCCTTGTATCTCATTTTTTATCTCCGCAGGCTCATCATCTAATAGCTTGCTAAAATTCGGTATTAAATTGCTTATTTTTGAGATAAAATTAATAACCTTCGTTTTAAAGTTTTCTAATACAGTTAACTTATCCTGTAAATTTTCTATCCTTTCGTCTTTAACTTTTACTTCTCTTTCTAGCTTGGATATTCTTTGATCTTTGCTATTTATAGAAGTTTGTAGTTTAACGATTTGTAGTCGCTTACTATCATTGTCTTCCTTTAAGGCATTCTCGCTACTTAACAACGCCTCCAGCTCTTCGTTTCTTTGTTTCAAAGACTGATTTGTTTTTTCTTTATATTCTAGGTCTTGATTGACCTTTTCAAGCTCACTTTTTAGTATGTTGCTTTGATTTGCTTTTTGTTTTAGTTCGTCTATTTTTTCTTTATCTGCTTCAAAGCTTTTTATTTGATTTTTTAGTTTATTGTTTTCATCTTCTTTTTGAATTAGCTCGGCCGAGAGATTGCTTATTTGTAAATTCCTATCTTTTATAATATTGTCTTGATTGTTTAGGTTCGCGTTAATCTCTTTTAGCTTTTCGTTTTCTTGGATTAGCTCTTCGTTAGATTGCTCTAGTTTATTATTTTTTGCTATCACTTCACCTTTGTTTAAAAGTTGCCTAGTTAGCTCGTTCACTCTTTGCTTTAATTCGCTATCGGTGACTATGTTTATATTGTCTTTCATTTGATCTAAAACCAAATTTACAAGATCTTCTACGAAAGCTTTATCGTCCTCGATTTCTAATCTCAAATAATCTTTGCCAAACATAGACTCTTTCTTTTTTATATACTTCCTTGCTTCATTAACTATCAATTGTCTAATTTTATTATTAAACTCTTGCTCATTATTAAACTCTTTTTCATCTTTGTGCATTTGTTTTAAATTCTTATGCTTTGCCTTGCTACCTATTTCGCCTCTTAGAGCGATGCCGTCAAATGCTATACCGCCCATTTCTTGCATACTTCTGCCGAATTTACTCGTATTTCCTTTTCCGTCGAATCTTAAATTTCTATGTTCTTTAAAGAGATAATTCGTAAAAATAAGCTGATAATGTTTAGTCTTTTCGTCGTTATGTTCGCTAATCAATAAACACTTTACGCCGTATTTTACACAGTACGATCTCGCAAATCTAAGGACTCTATCAAACGAAACTTGGGCGTTAACAAAATTAACTTCAGTTTGATTTAGCCCTTCCTTTTGGTTTTTTGGTCGTTCGGTGCCGAAACTTATCACCACTTCAGAAAATCCTACCATGTTTTCTCGCCAACGATTCTTTACCAATCTACCATTTTTATATGTTTTTGATTGGGCTTCGTAGTCGGCTTTCATCTTTTCGTGATATTCTTTCAAAAGCGCTTTTATATATTTCTTATCATTAAATTCTTTATCTCTTGCTGTGATCTCTCGCATGTGGCCGTTGTTGTTATATTCGCTAAGCACTATATATCTATTATTTCGGCTGTTACCTCTAAGATATCCAATCTTAGAGGCGTGTTTGACCTCTCTAACATTGTGCTCATACCTTATAATAGCCTTTTTGAGCGTCAAGAATTCGCTTCTTACACAAAGAACTAGGCTGTGTCCGCCTATTTGAAGGGCATTACTCATTTTTAGTCCTTTTCTTTATTATCTACCATAGAAATTAAGAGCATGTTTTAACCCTTTTTTGAAAAATATAAGCCGCAATGTCAGTAATAGCAAACGCTATTCTAGAATTCTTCGCATCTCCCATTTTGATATAACGAGGAATATCCCTGCCCTGCGATATACGAAGATCAAGAGTAGATACGCCGATACCAAGAACCGCTGCGGTTTGACTTCTATCTAGAACTACCTTTCCTTTATATTGGCTAGATATGTGCTCAAGAAGCGTTTTGTACTCTACGTCGTTATATAGTTCGTTAAGCATATTATTTTTATCCTTTTGCTAAGCTCTTACATAACTAATTATATGTACTTTTCATTTACTTTTATCGTTTTAAGCGGTTTTTGGATAGTTTTTGAAAAATTTTTAATACCCTATGGTTCCTTGGGGTATTTTAGAGTAATTTAGGATAAAAAATTATTTTCGTATTTTTAAAAATAAAAATAAGGTATCTTAGATTAACTTAGAAAGCTTGGTAAGAAATTGGAATATTAAAAAATTTTGGGAACAAATAGGGAACAAATTTTATAAAACTAAGAAAACTTAAAGTTCTTGAAATATCTGTAAAATCAGGGTTTTAAAAGGATTTTTGAATATAAATGGCTCCGGATGCTGGGTTCGAACCAGCGACCAAGTGATTAACAGTCACCTACTCTACCGCTGAGCTAATCCGGAATGTAAAAGAAGTCGTATTATAGAAAAAAACGACCGTTTTGTCAATAAAATTTAGCTTAAAATTTCCGCAAAACGGCTCGAGCTAAATTCTGACCTTATAAAACCAAACGCCTGCAACTTGCGTTTTATAAACCTTACCGTCGTCCAAAAGCTCGCTCAAATTTCTCCTTGAAAGCTCGGAAAAATTTTCCTGCACATTCTTTTGACTTTGTGGGCGACGCGCCAAAAGCTCTAAAATCTCATCTTTGCTAAATTCCATCACCTTATCGCTGCTCTTTGCACTAGCGATCACACAGGGCACGTTTTTTATATGCTCCGCCAGTTCATGCAAAAGCTCGCTATCTACACCCTTTACAGGGTAGGCGGGCGGGCGATCTATGGTGCTTATATCCACGCGGGCGGGGCGAATTTTATTGATAGCTAGATTTAGTGCCTCAAATTCCGTAGAAGTATCGTTAAAGCCCTTTACCACAAGCACTTCAAGCACCAGTTGACCTTTAAATTCTCGCCTAAATTTAGCTATGGCTTCGATGATATCATCCACCATCAGCCCCTTTTGTCCGCGATCTATCTTTTTAAATGTCTTTTGCAGTGCGCTGTCAAGGCTAAATTTCACGATATCAAGCCCCATCAATGCATCGCAAACCTCGGGCTTCAAAGCGCCCGTTGCGTTTGAGAGTATCAGTAGCTTCGCGCCGCCTTTTATCAAATTTAGCTGTGCGATGAGCTCTTTTAAATTTGTATAAAGTGTCGGCTCACCATTTGCCGTGAGCGTGATGACGTCGATGTTTTCATGCTCACGAAGTGCCGCCTTCACCTCGCTTATGATCTGTGAGATCGGCGGCTCGTTTGCTATCTTGTCAGTCGTTTTCGCGCCGCTTAGCTCGCAGTAGATGCAGTCAAAGTTACAGCATTTTTGCCCTACGGACAAGTCTATGCCAAGCGACATACCAAAACGGCGCGAATTTATGGGTCCAAAGACCACTGAATTTAAAATTTCTTTCTCCTAACCTCTTCGACGATGCTGCTAGCCATCGCATCGACCTCGTTCGTGACCTCGTTGGTTTTGTTTGCGACCGCGACGTTTTGATGTGTCAGATTATCTATTTGAGCGACGGATTGATTTATCATATTTATGCCATCAGCCTGCTCTTTGATGCTCTCGCTCATCTCGTTTATGCTTTGAGCCAGCACGTTTGCGTTAGCCTCGATCTCACCTAGGCTCTTTTGTGTGCGTTCGGCAAGCTTTCTCACCTCGTCTGCTACGACGGCAAAGCCTCTGCCGTGTTCGCCTGCACGCGCCGCCTCGATAGCAGCATTTAGGGCGAGCAAATTCGTCTGATCGGCGATGTCGCGGATGATGACGATGATATTTTTGATCTCCTCGCTTTGGCGTGTCACATCTTGGGCTTTTTGACTGATAGCGTTCATGGAGCTACTCATCTGCTCGACAGCCGCCGCGCTTTCTTGAAGTGAGCTTGCCTGAGAATTTGCTCCGTTTGTGAGCTCCTGCATAGAATTTGATAAAATTTCAGCCTTTTCTTTCAGCAAATGAGCCTGCTCTAAATTTGCCTTTAGCATATTTGAAATTTCAGCCCCGAGCAGGTCTATGCCGTTTGCGACCCTACCACTTTCGTTCACGCGCTTAGTGAAGTCTTGGGCTTTAAAGCCGTCAAGCACATCAAATATCGCCTTACTACTGCTTGCTATCTCCTCTTTTAGGCTATTTGATAGCTGAGCGAAGGCTTCTTTTAGTTTTATTAGAGCTGGGTTTGTAGTGCTTGCGTCTAAATTTGCAGTATAGTTGCCGCTTCTTATTTGTCCTACGAAGTTGTTTGCAGCGTTGATGAAGTCGTTTTGTTCGGATAGATTGTGTTCGATTTGTTTTATGTTTTCATTTACCAAAGTAGCCATTTGTCCTATCTCGTCACTACCTTTTACTTCAAGCAATGTAGCTTTACTTGTTTTGTTGTTTAGGAAGTCAAAGAAAGCTATCAGTCCGTCTTTTATAGAGTTGATGCCGGAGATGAGGTTTTTACCGATGAGTATGGAGATGCTAAGTATGATCAAGACGATCGCGACTATCAAGACCGCGCTTAAAATGAGCTGGCTATCGGCGTCTGATTTGATTTTGGCGCTCGCCTCTTTCATATCGTTTAACAAGCTTAGCTCAAATTCTCTCATATCGTCTATCAAATTTGTCATTTTACTAAACCAAGTCGGTGCGTCGTAGCTTGTATTGCTTGATTCGACGACGGTTTTTACTATGCCTGCGACCTCTTTAAATTCAGGCTTTGAAAGTACGATATTTTCAAATTCCGAGGTGTATTTTGCTGGGTTGTATTCGTTAAAATCATTGATAGATTTAAGGATGACTGCGTTTATGGAAACGATCCTGTTGTATTCGTCTTTTGACATGGTATGTTTTGAAAATACGCCGTTTAGACGCGCTCTAAGGATACCGCACGACTCTTTTATCTCGCCGATGATGAGCTCTCTTTTCAGCGCATCGGTCAAGCTTGGCTCGATCTCGCCGGCATAACCGTTTATCGTGATGATCTCGCCTCTTATCATATCTGTCATTTGATTTAATAAAGCGATACCGCCCTCTTTTTTATCTACGCCCGCTCTTATCGTGCTTAGCTTGCTTTTTATAGCGTCTTTATTAGGAAGATTTTCGACCGCTTTATCGACCTCGCCGCGCTGGGCTAAAAGGTTGGTATTGCTACCTCCTGCCAGTACGCCTGAGCTAAAGCCACGCTCTTTTTGCAGCTCGTGGATGAAGTTGTTTTGATTGATTATGACGTCCACTATCTGCCCGCTTTTTGCGGCTCTCTCGCGAGTTTCTACCACCCCTTTTAAGTAAAACACGCTGACTATGATAATACTAATAAGGCTAACAAGCATCAACAGCATTATCTTTGTTTTTATGCCTAAATTCCTCATTTATACCTCCTTATTTGTGATTGTGACTTTTTTCTTGAACCTGTTTGATGAAGTACTTCGCATTTTCGACCGGAATGTCAGGCAAAATTCCATGTCCTAGGTTAAAAATATGCGGCGCACCTTTCATGGTGTTTAAAATTTTATCCACGCCCGCGTCTATCGCCTTTTTCGAGTAAAGTCTCGTTGGCTCCATATTGCCTTGAAGGACGAATTTCGGGCTTAGTTTTTCTTTTGCAAGCCCTATGGGTGTGCTCCAATCGACTCCAAAAACCTCGAAATTTCCTGAAATTTTATCTAAAAAGCCACTCACTCCCTTTGGAAAAACGATGAGCGGAGTCTCGGGGAATTCAGCTTTTACGCTATCAACAATCTGCAAAATATATCGCCAGCCAAACTCAAAATACGCACTCTCTTCCAGCGCGCCCGCCCAGCTGTCAAAGATCTGCACCGCATCGACGCCCGCGCGGATCTGTGCCTTGACGTAGTCCGTGAGCGCGGCGGTAACTTTGGCTAAAATTTGATGTAAAAACTCGGGATCTGTATAAAGTAGCTTTTTGCAAACGGCGTAGGTCTTCGTGCCGCCACCCTCTATCATGTATGTCGCGATCGTCCATGGCGCACCGCAAAAGCCAATCAGAGCCTTGTCACGGGCTAAATTTTCACGCGTAAGAGCGATCGTATCATAAACGTAGCTTAAATTTTTAACCGCCCTATCCACGTCCAGCGCAGCAAGATCGTCCGCCGTTTTTACGGGACGATCAAAAACCGGACCCTCGCCCTTTTCAAATCGCAGTCCCATGCCCATTTCAAGCGGCACGACAAGGATATCACTAAAAAGTATCGCCGCATCGACGCCTAAAATTTCAACGGGCTGGATGGTGACCGCGCTTGCTTTTTTATAATCCTTGCAAAGCGAGAGAAAATCGCCCGCGCGCTCTCGCACAGCCATGTATTCGGGCAGGTAGCGACCCGCCTGACGCATCATCCAAACAGGCGTATAGGGAGTTGGTTTTTTCAGACATGCATCGACGAATATCATAAGTTTCCTTTGAATTTTCGGGAATTTTAGCGAAATTATTATAAATTCTTTAATAAATCGTCGATTTTTAAATATCCTAAAGCTTAAATTTAAAATTTGATGAAAATACCTGAAATTTTAGTGTTCGCCTTTATGAAGAAAGTAAAGTCCGAGGCAAAGTGCCAGCACCGAGAGCGCAAGATACATCATTTCAAGCGGAGTGCTAAAGTCCGCATGCAACACGCGCTGGAAGAAATTTACGATGAGTACCATGATGATGACCTTGCCAAGCTTGTCTTTTAACTCGTCAAGTGAATGCACCTCGATGACTTTGCTACGTTTGGAGTCTTTTAAGATGCTGATCTCGGAAATGAAAAGCTCGTAAATTCCAAAGCTGAAGATGTAAAGCACGAGTGCCATGAGATATAGATCTATCGCACCGACCACCTCGCCAACGACCTCGGAGTGGAAATTTTCAGGATGAACGCCTGCAAAAAAGTAGTCGTAAACAGTGATCAAAACCACGAAGATATCGTAGCTGGCGATGATAAAAAGAACGATCGCTCCAAGTAGTCCGAAGATGACGGGAAGTGCGGTGAAAGCGTTGCTAGAGAGCAGGATCTTTTCAAAAATTTTACGCATTGAGACCTCTTTTTTGATTTTAAAACGCGTATTTTATAATAAAATCCTTAAATTTGAGCGTTTTAAAGGCGGCTGGTTGCGGTGCAAATTTGGCTTAAATTTGTGCTTTGGTTTTGGTGTGGTCGGTTAAATTTGGGAATAAATTTGCGCTCTTTTGGCGAGCGTGATGAGGACAAGAACCCGCACCGCGAAGGTGTGAATGTGTGATATGGCACGGTTTTGGGCTAAATTCGGAGTGTTTTATTATCCATAAAAGTGTAATGAATATGCTATAATCTGCCAAAAAAGGAGCAAAAATGAAAAATGAAATCGTGATAAATGAATTTGAGCCGGGCGATGCAAGCTTGGTTTGCTATTTGCAGATGAAGCTATACCGCGAAAAATACGGCTTTAAGGCAAATTTTGAATACTATTTGATGCGTGCGATGGCGGAATTTTTGCGCGATCCAAGCAGCGGGCAAATTTGGGTGGCAAAACGTGGCGAAAAGCTCATTGGCTCGGTCGCCATCATAAAGACTGATGAGAAAAGTGCGCAGTTGCGGTGGTTTGCCGTGGATGGGAGCGCGCAAGGAGGCGGTATAGGTGGTAAGCTTTTGGATACGGCACTAAAATTTAGCGATGAGTGCGGATATAAAACGATAAATCTATGGACGATAGATATGCTACATGCTGCGAGGCACATGTATGCAAAGCGTGGGTTTGTGCTAGTACAAACAAGTGAAAACAGCGAATGGACGGATGGGGTGCTGATAGAGGAAGAGTGGCGAAGAAGTCTGTAAGCTTGGGGTCATTTGGATGGCTTGGCGGTTAAAATTGTTTGGATTTTGTTAAAATATTTGGCTTTGTTGTAGTCAAATGGCTCTATTGTAGTATAAAGTATTGACGTTTGCTTCGCTTCTACTTTGCACCTGCAAACGAGGCGAGGCGTTTCCTTGGGCTCTACGAGAAGCGCGAAGTAGAAACCTCGCTCGCTCCAAGGGATGACGCAGGCACAAATAGTGCTTAAAGAAATCTTTTTTGCTTTGCTTCTATAAAGCGGTTGCGAACGAAATGGGGTGATTGGCTGTAAGCAGTGCGAAGTAGAAAAAATTAGAAATGCAACCCTTTAGTAGAGGATATTTCTAAGGGTGGCAAAGCGACCGAGTAAAAAATACGTTCAAAAAAGCTATTAAATTTCACTTTTTTGGTTAAATTTGTAGTATAAATTTAATCCAAATTTGGCTTTTGGTAAATTCAAATTAAATTAATTTGACCCGTAAAGGTTTTATTATATTGCCTTTGCTAGCTGCAGAATAGCTGTAAAATAAATAAGTATCCTAAAAAAGAAAAGGCTCTATTATAATAAATCATTGATGCTTGCTTCGCAAACCTTGCTCGCTCCGCAAAACACCGAACATATAGCACGATTTTCGCGT
>NZ_ALJJ01000006.1:0-47583 GCF_000287855.1 Campylobacter sp. FOBRC14
TGAGATCCATAACCAATAAAATAGCACTCATGCTATTGATTGCGTTGTTTATCGCGTTTGCAGCCATATCGGCTGCTAGTTACTACACGGCTGAGAGTAAAGTCGTTGATCTTGTTGTCCAAAATCAAGATCAAATTTTAAAAGATGTTAAGGCGGTCACGGATACCTTTTTTGAGGAGTATACCGATGCATCAAAGAGGTTTGCAAAAAAGATAGAGAATACTCCTAACGACGAGCAAAGCCTTTTGGCCGAGATCAAATTTCAAAAGGGACAAACCAGTTATTTGGTAGGAGATCTTTATTTTGGTAGAGATAGTGACGGCTATTTTTTCCAATCAGACGGCACAAGTTTAAAGCCTGATGTCGATAACTTCGATCCTAGAAAGCGCTCTTGGTATATCGCTGCTAAAGAAAAGGGCGGCGCCATATACAGTGAGCCTTACATAGAGGCGGTCAATAAAAAGCTAGTCATGAGCTTTGCCGCACCGGTTTATAAAGACGGTAAATTCGCGGGAGTATCGGCTATCGATCTAAAGATAGAGGATCTTAGTAAGAAAATTCTTGATATGGGTAAAACTAAATATAGCTATGTTTATATCATGCATAAAAATGGTGTGGTTTTGATACATAGTAACCCTGAAATAATAGGCAAAGTTGTTGACTTTAGTAAAACGGTTTCAACAAAACTTAAAGATGGTGATTTTGATGAAAATGGCTTGATTTCTTACGTAAATCCTGAAGGTAAGAACGTAATGGCTAAAACTTTGCCGATAAATGATGAGGGCTGGTTGGTCGTAGCGGCAATGGGAACGGATACCTTTTCTAGCAATACTCTCCCCCTCCTAAAAGCTCAACTCGCCCTTGCCGTTATCTTCATCATCGCCCTTTCGGTATTTGTCTATTTCTTACTCAAAAAATCACTAAGCCCTATAAAGACCATACAAGAAAAGCTAAACGAAGTATTCGCCTTCATCACTCATGAAGCAAAAGCTCCTGAGAAACTAGAGATAAATACTAATGATGAATTTGCCCAAATGAGCGACAGCATCAATCAAAATATAGATAAAGTGATAGCTGGCATCAAAAAAGACAGCACCATGATAGATGAGCTAAACAATGTAGCAAATATGATGATAAGAGGAAATTTAGGAGCTAAAATTTCATCTGATCCAAACAACCCTGCATTGATGGAGCTAAAAAACCTACTAAACACATTCTTTGCCTCCATATCTGAAAACCTAAAGAGCATAGTAAGCGTCCTAAGCTCATATACCAAAAATGACTTCACTGCTAAAGTAGAGCTCAAAGAGGGTATAGAAAGCGATATCAAAGATATGATAATGGGCGTCAAGTCTATGGGTGAAGTAGTATGCGAGATGCTAAAAGGAAATTTAGAAGAAGCCCAATCTCTTGAAGAAAAGGCAAACGTATTGGCCCAGTCTATGAAAGAGCTGACAGATGGAGCGAACATACAAGCGAATTCACTCCAAGAAAGTGCAGCTGCAGTAGAGCAGATGTCTAGCTCAATGAACGCCATAAGCCAAAAAGCTCAAGATGTCACAAGACAATCTGAAGAGATCAAAAACATCATAGTGATAATTAGAGACATAGCAGATCAAACAAACCTTCTAGCACTAAATGCTGCCATAGAAGCAGCCAGAGCGGGAGAACATGGTAGAGGCTTTGCAGTAGTTGCCGATGAAGTTAGAAAACTAGCTGAGAGGACTCAAAAGAGCTTAGGAGAGATAGAAGCCAATGCAAATGTCTTAGCTCAAAGTATAAACGAGATGAGTGAATCTATAAGAGAGCAAGCAGAAGGCATAAATATGATAAATCAATCTGTATCTCAAATAGATAACCTAACTCATAAGAACATACAAATCATAGGCAAGACAAACGAAGTGACATCTGAGGTAGATGATATGGCTAAACTCATAGTCACTGATGTGAGGAAGAAGAAATTTTAGAGTAGCAATAAAAAACTAAATGATCTGACAGCTTTGCGGTGCGACAAGGCTGTCAGGTTTTAGGATAGGAGCTGATCATGCAAGAGTGGGCTTTATGGGCATTAGCTTCTGCGGTATTTGCCGCACTGACTGCTATATTTGCAAAGGTCGGCATCGAGGGCATAGACTCGAATTTCGCTACTTTCATCAGGACGCTAGTCATAGTAGTAGCATTGATCCTTTTTCTCACATACGCTAAAAAATGGCAATCCCTTGAAACCTTGAGCGCAAAAAACTGGCTATTTTTGATACTTTCGGGTCTTGCTACCGGGGCATCGTGGCTGGCGTATTTTAAAGCACTTCAAATAGGCAAGGCTTCTCAGGTCGCACCGATAGATAAATTTAGCCTCGTTTTAGTCGTCGTTTTTGCCGTGATATTTCTAGGAGAACGCCCGAATATCAAAGAGTGGCTGGGTATCGGACTCATTGCTAGTGGCGTTTTCGTGCTGGTTTTTAAGTAAATTTTTGTATCTAAATTTTGACGGCAATAGAGTGTAATAAAATTTTGTTTTATTAAAATAGCACCGAATAAAATCAAATTTCAGAGGAAAATATGCTAGAAATTTTACGTTTCACTGACGAAAAGTCGGATAAATTTTGGAAAATCGAGACGCTGGGGTGCGAATTTGTGCTAAACTGGGGCAAATTTGGCACGAGCGGCAGATATGAGATAAAGGATTTTGACAGCGAGCCAGAGTGCGAAAAGCAGGCGCAAAAGCTGCTTGCCTCCAAGCTGAAAAAGGGCTACACGCGTAGCGAGCTTCCTAGCGGACATCTTTACTTTGACACCGATGAATTCGGGCTTCATCCGCTTACAAGCCATCCAAATTTTAGGCGGTATTTTTCGGACGCGATCTATTATGACGAGTGCGACGAGGAAGCTCCTTTTGGCAGCGATGACGGCAATGACGCGTTTAAATCGCTACAAGAGGCGTTTCGCAAGGGCGATGCTAAGGCGCTTAAATTCGTGCAAGATTTGCTAGAGCGCGAGTGGGGCTTCACCTATCTGCCACCGGATAAAAATCAAAGCAACGAGGAGCTAAAAAGCCTCGCAAAGCGTGATTTTAGCGGGCTTTTAGGCGATCAGATCATGTATAGCAACGATCAAGTCATCATCGCGATTGCGTTTGGCGAGATCAAAATTTCTGGCAAGATGAGTGATAAAAATTTAGCCCTCTTGGCACTTGACTCTATGGAGCGCATAGAGCGGCTAAACCGCCTAGTTTGGGGATACGCGGGCGATGAGTCGTTTTATGCTGCGACCATGCGCCGCGACCTGATGAAATTTATGGCGGAGCAGGTAGGGTAAATTTGCATTAAATTTATCAAAATTTTTGCAAACAAGCCGTTCGTAGGGCTTATTTTGCCAAATTTGCCCTCTCATGCTCCAAAAGCCAAATTTTAGTCGCGAGCCCATAGCCGCCAGAGTATCCGCCAAGTCCGTTTGCGGCGATCACTCGGTGGCAGGGGATGATGACGGGGATTTTATTTTTGGCGTTTGCCGAGCCTGCCGCACGGTATGCCCGCTCTACGCCCGTCATCTGCGCGAGCTGGGCGTAAGTGATCGTCTCGCCGTATGGGATTTTGAGCAAATTTTCATAGACGCTTTTTTGAAATGCTGTACCGCTGATGTTTAGCTTTGTGGTGAAAATTTTAAGCTCGCCTTTAAAATATCGCTCCAGTTCGCTTAAACAAAGCTTTAAATTCGCATCCGTCACGTCTGTTTTGATAAATTCTCGCACAAAATTTAGCTCGCAAACTCCGCTCTCATCGCCACAAATCTCTAAAACCCCTATCGGCGAGTCAAAATAAGCCTTTTGCAAAATCGCTCCTTTGAAATTTGATACGCTAAATTTAGCGAAATTTGCTTTATATTTTTATGTGTTTTTGATAAAATAGACACAAAAAATAAGGGGAGAACGATGGGCTTTTCATCAGAATATGAAAAACACGTGCGTGAGCGAGAGGCGCTTGGAGTGCCGCCGTTGCCGCTTAGTGCGGAACAGACGCGTCAAGTTTGCGGGCTTTTGAGGCTTGGCGGACTAAGAGAAAGCGAGTGTCTTGGCCTGGCAAGCGGGCGCGCGCCGAGCTTTGAGCTAAACGATGAAAATTTAGGCAAGGTCTGGGAGGAGTTTAGAGAAAATGAAAAACAGCAAATTTGGCTCGTAGATCTGCTCGCAAACCGCGTCCAGCCAGGCGTCGATGATGCGGCGAAAGTGAAGGCGGAATTTTTAAACGAGATTATAAATCATGACCTTGATATAAAAGGGCTTGATAAATTTGCCGCGCTTAAAATGCTGGGGACGATGCTTGGCGGATACAACGTCATCGTGCTCATCGCCGCGCTTGATAGCCCCGACGAGGCGGTCGCTCGCGCAGCCTGTAACGAGCTAAAAAACATCATTTTCGTGCATGATTATTTTAACGACGTGCTAAATTTAAGTAAGCACAATAAATTCGCCCTCGAAGTCCTGCACTCGTGGGCTAGGGCGGAGTGGTTTTTGTCGCGCGAGAAGCTGCCAGGGCTCATCCGTGCGGTAGTTTTCAAGGTCGCTGGCGAGACCAATACTGACGATCTAAGCCCAGCCAGCGAGGCTTTCACGCGCTCTGACATCCCGCTACACGCAAACGCGATGCTCTCTAAACGCCAGCCGGGCAGCCTAGAAACGATAAAAGAGCTCAAAAAAAGCGGTCGCGAGGTCGTCTATGTGGGCGATGTGGTCGGTACTGGCAGTAGCCGAAAGAGCGGTATAAACTCGATTCAGTGGCATCTAGGGCGCGAGATAGAGGGCGTGCCGAATAAAAAGACGGGCGGCATCGTCATCGGTGGCGTGATCGCTCCGATATTTTTCAACACCGCCGAGGATAGCGGCGCACTGCCGATTGTCGCCGACGTGAGTGCACTCGAAACGGGCGATCTCATCGACATCTACCCGTATCGCGGCGAGATCGTGAGAGTAGGGCGAAATGGCAAAAGTGGCGTAAATTTGAGCGATGAGAGCGACGATAAATTTAAGCAAAGCAAAATTTATAACGATACCGCAAGCGGTTCGCACGCGCAAGCTCCCGAGCTGGTCGCTAAATTTACTCTCTCGCCAAACACCCTGCTAGATGAAATGAGAGCCGGCGGGCGCATACCGCTCATCATCGGGCGCGGACTTTGCGCGAAGGCTAGGGCGGCTCTAAATTTAGGCGCGGAGCAGATTTTCGCCAAGCCAGAGCAGCCAAAGGATGACGCCAAAGGCTACACGCTCGCGCAAAAGATAGTCGGTAGGGCGTGCGGCATGCAGGGCGTGCGAGCTGGTAGCTACGTAGAGCCGCTCACGCTCACGGTCGGCTCGCAGGATACGACCGGGCCGATGACGCGCGACGAGATAAAGGAGCTTGCCAGCCTTGGCTTTTCGTGCGACTTCGTGCTGCAAAGCTTTTGCCACACGGCGGCGTATCCGAAGGCGAGTGATGCGATACTGCATAAAAATTTGCCAAAATTTATCAACTCTCGCGGCGGCGTGAGCTTGAAACCTGGCGATGGCGTCATCCACTCGTGGCTAAATCGCATGGTGCTACCCGACACGGTCGGCACGGGCGGAGACAGCCATACGCGCTTTCCTATCGGTATCAGCTTCCCTGCAGGCAGCGGGCTGGTGGCGTTTGCTGCGGTGCTGGGCGCTATGCCGCTAAATATGCCAGAGTCCGTGCTGGTGCGCTTCACGGGGCAACTGCAAGAGGGCATCACGCTGCGAGACCTCGTCAATGCGATCCCATACTACGCGATAAAGCGCGGGCTGCTAAGCGTCGAAAAAAAGGGCAAGAAAAACGTCTTTGCGGGTAAAATTTTAGAGATCGAGGGGCTGGAAAATTTAAAGGTTGAGCAGGCTTTCGAGCTTAGCGACGCCTCAGCCGAGCGATCCGCCGCTGCGTGCGTGGTAAATTTAGACATTGAGCCGGTAAAAGAATACATCCGCTCGAATGTCGCGCTCATCGAAGCGATGATAAACGCTGGCTACGAGAGCCGCGTAACTTTGGAGCGTCGCCGCGAAAAGATGCTCGCATGGCTAGCAAACCCGAGCCTTCTAAGGGCGGACAAGGACGCGAGATACGCCGAAGTGATCGAGATAAATTTAAATGGCATCACCGAGCCGATACTGGCGTGTCCGAACGACCCCGACGATGTCGCGACGCTGGGTGAAATTTTACGCGACGAAAAACGGGCGAAAAATATCGACGAGGTTTTCGTGGGAAGCTGTATGACAAACATCGGACATTACCGCGCTTTGGGCGAGATTTTAAAGGGCGAGGGGCAGATCCCTACGCGCCTTTGGGTCGTGCCGCCGACGAAAATGGACAAAAACACTCTCACGCAGGAGGGGTATTACAGCGTATTTGGCGGGGCTGGCGCGCGCATAGAAGTGCCCGGCTGCTCGCTTTGCATGGGCAACCAAGCCCGCGTGCGAGACGGTGCGGTGGTATTCTCGACCTCGACGCGAAATTTCGACAACCGCATGGGCATGGGCGCGCAGGTGTATCTTGGCAGTGCCGAGCTGGCGGCGGTCTGCGCGATACTTGGTAGGCTGCCAAGCGTGGATGAATACATGCGAATCGTCCCGCAAAAGCTAGCCGGCAAGCAAGAGCAAATTTATCGGTATTTAAATTTTAACGAGATAGAGAATTTTGAGATCGGTTGAGGGGGTTGCGGGGTAAATTTATCGGCTAAATTTATCTCGTAGTTGGCGTTTAAATTTGGCTCTGTTACAATGTTTCATTGATTTTCAGCTCTTAAAGTAGAAGAATGCAGCATCTCAGTAAAAACCTTGTCAGCGATTATCGCCGCCGATTTTTGCTTTACGCTACGCGTTCGCAACGAGACTTCGCTACGAGGACAGGGGAGTGGTAGTTGACCGCGGTCTGCTTGCAGGGAAAACGCGAACAGCGTTTGAGTAGTGCAACGAAGCAAAAAATCGTGCTATAAGTTCGGCGCTTTGCGGAGCAAGCAGGGTTTTTCTACTTCGCGTTGCTCGTAGCCCAAGGGGACGCTTCACTTCGTTCGCAACTGCAAAGCAGAAGCGAAGCGGGTATCAATGATTTATTATAAAAGAGCCTTAAATTTTAAACCCATTAAAGCATCGCGATATAGCCGATTGAAAATTTGCGGCAGTCAGCTCCCTCGCGTCTAAAAATCATCTGTGCTCGCTACGTAATTCCCCGACTTGCTGATCGTCGCTACCGCCATCAAATCAGCTAAATTTAAGTACTCCAAAATACAAGCATTTCGCGCATAAATCAAGCATAAAATTTATGAAATTCACAGTAAAATAAGCTCAAATTTTAACCCAAAAGGAGAAAAAATGAGAGCAAAATTCACGCTCGCTTTGTTTGCCGTTTTGCTTGGCGGTGCGCTAAATGCGGCGCAGTTTCGCACGTAGGATAAGGTCGCGGAGGAATACAAGCCCTACATGCAAAGCTGGGCGGTCGATTTTTCGGACGCAAATTTAAGAGCCGCCGCGAAAAAGAGGCAAGACGAGCTAGCCGCGAGCACGACGCAGCCCACAGCCAGTCTCATCGCTCCCGCAAACGGCGATCAGCCCGCCGTGCCGCTGTATCTTTACCGTAGCAAAAACGCGCCGCAGCTTTCGCCGCTTATTTATTTCATCCACGGCGGCGGCTATCTCATGGGTAACGCAAAGTCCAAGGGTACGCGCCTCATGCAGCTTGCAAACGAGCTAAACGCCACGGTCGCGAGCGTGGAGTATCGTTTGGCGAGCGTCGCACCCTTTCCTGCCGATCTAAACGACGCTTATAGCGGGCTGAAATACCTTTTTGAAAACGCAAAAAGCCTAGGGCTAGATAAGCGCAAGGTCATCGTGATGGGCGAGAGCGCGGGCGGCGGACTGGCGGCGAGGTTAGCGCTCTATGCGCGCGACAAGGGCGAGCTTAGCCTAGCCGGGCAGGTGCTCGTCTATCCGATGCTAGATCACCGCACGGGCGGAGCGGACTCGATATATGACGATAAAAACACGGGCGAGTTCGTCTGGACGGCGGCGGCAAATGTCGCGGGCTGGACGGCTCTGCGCGGCGGACAAGCGATCAGTGAAGAACAAATGCCGTATTTCTCGCCTGCGCTCGCTAAAAATTTACAGGGCTTGCCGCAGGTTTTTATGGTCACGGGCGAGCTTGATCTTTTCGTGCACGAGGACATCGACTATGCAAATAGACTGCTCGCAAACGGCGTCAGCACCGAGCTTTTGGTGATTCCAAACGTCTTTCACAGCTTAGATAGCGTAAATGAAAACTCGCCGCAGACGAAGCTTTATTTTAGGCTACGAAACGAGGCGATAGAGCGGATGTTTAAGGCGGCAAAGTGAAATTTGGGGGCGAGCGTGCGAGATAGAGAGGGCTACTTGTGTCGCCCCAGATACTTTATAAAGCAAGATGCCAGGAGAAATTTTAACGCGGCTCGGGGTAAATTTCCGGAAAAACGATAAAAATTTTATGATTTTTGGACATAAATCCAGCCAAATAAGCGAGTTTAGCGTTTAATTTTGTTAAAATAGCGTAAATTTTAGGAGGCGGCATGAAAAGGTTGAGTATTTTTTTGCTTTTTTTATCGAGTTTGCTTGCATATGCGCAGGGGCTTAGCTGCGGAGATTTGGGCTCTAAAGAGGTATTTGCCAGCGCTCCTAAAGATTTTGTGTATATGAATGAGAAAATTTTCTCCTGCGACGGATCGGCGCTAAATTTAGCTGTCGTGAAAGATCTCTTTGACGCCGCAAAGATCGTGCGCGGCGAAAATCAAAGCTGCGTGGGAAATATCGTTTATACTGAAAATTTAAATAAATTTAGATGGCTCGTTTTAGAGGCCAGCTTCGCTCCGTCGATCTATGCAAAAACGCTTGAAAAGCCCGAGATCTCCGAGGCTCAAAAAGACGCTCAAATGGACTTTTTTAGGTACTGGGCAAATAAATCGCTATATAATTTCATCAAATACAAAGAATTTTTAAAATTTTATAACGACGCGCAGACTCCACTCGTGAAATTTTACGAAGATAAGGGTATAGACGCTGGCAGTGCGGCGTATTACGCTACTAGCTTGGTCGGAGAATTTCTCACTTTCGCCGTCGGCAAGCAAGATATAAACGCCACGAATAAGCCCGCGCTCTCTGATGAGCAGAAAATTTTGAGCGATAAGACGGCCGGATTTGACTACATCGCTTCGCTGCTTTACTCTAAAAATTTCACCCCGTTTGAGCTCACGAATATGCTAGATACCGCGCTTTTATACGAGCAAGACACCGATGTCATAAACGAAATTTTAAAACGAGGCGCACAGATAAATGCAGGCGATGAGACGCCGATATTTTTCGCTCTTAAAAATTTAAAAAACGTCGAATTCCTGATAAAAAAGGGGGCAGACGTAAATCATAAAAATTTTTTCGGAAAGAGCGCTTTGTTTTATGCCGTGCAGTTTGACGATGCGAGGCTGACGCAGCTTTTGATCGCAAACGGCGCGAACGTCAATGAAAGATACATCGATGAGAACACAAAGATCGCCATGCTAAATTTAGGCGAGGAGTCGTTTTTGGGCAACACTTGCGCGCTCGAGCACACGTCAAGGTCGGTTTTCATGCACGCAGCAGCGCACTCTGGTGCTGAAATTTTAGAGCTTTTAAGGCAAAGCGGCGCTGACATACAAGCAGTCGATGAGGCCGGCTTTAATGCGATGGACTATGCTGTAAAAAACGGCAATGACGCCGCGGTAGGATATCTAAAAACGCTAAATTTAAAGCCAAATATCGAATAAAGGAGCAAAGATGAAAGGAACGGCTTTTATCACCGGTGCGACATCGGGATTTGGAGATGCGATCGCCAGGAGACTTTCACTGGATGGCTACAAGATCATCGCGCTTGGTAGGCGCAAAGAAAGACTGGAAAAACTAGCCGGTGAGCTTGGAAATACGCATATAATAGCCGCTGACATCAGAGATAAAAAGGCCGTTTTTGATGCAGTCAAAAATTTGCCTGAAAATTTCAAAGATATCGAGGTCTTGGTAAATAACGCAGGACTCGCCCTCGGTCAGGAAAAAACGATAGACGCGAGCATCGAGGACTTTGAGACGATGGTAGATACGAACATCAAAGGGCTTTTATACTCGACAAAGGCCGTCTTGCCGATAATGACGCAACGAAAAAGCGGGTATATCTTTAACCTAGGCTCTGTCGCAGGCCACTGGCCGTATCCTGGCGGCAACGTCTATGGCGGCACGAAAGCCTTCGTAAAGCAGTTTAGCTACAACCTGCGAAACGATCTGCTAGGCACAGGCATACGCGTGACCGAGATAGCTCCGGGCCTTTGCAAGACCGAATTTAGCGAGGTTCGCTTTAAGGGAGACAAGGCCAAGGCCGACTCCATCTACGCAAATACGCAGTTCATCACAGCCGATGATATCGCGACTATGGTACTAAACTGCTTAAATCTGCCAAAGAGCGTGAACGTAAATTTGCTCGAAGTCATGGCGACGACGCAGACTTGGGCGGGATTTTATTTTGAAAGAGATTGATTTAAATTTATAAAGGGGAAGATGCGGATGAGAAAATCTTTATTTTTCATTTCGATGCTGTTTTTGCCGATGTTGGCATTTGCTGTCGATGCGGAGGTCGCGAAGAAAAATGCCGAAATTTTTGGTATTTGGACGCTCGTGCCGCCGGTAGTCGCGATCGTTTTGGCGTTTATCACCAAAGACGTCGTTTTGTCGCTATTTTTGGGCGTTTTTAGCGGAACTTTTTTAATAAATGTCGTGAGCTCGAACATTTTTATGACATTTATTAAGGGTTTTACGAGCATCGTGCAAAGGGTGGTCGGCTCGCTGGCTGACAGCTGGAATGCGGGTATCGTGTTGCAGGTGCTTTGTATCGGTGGTGTGGTCGCGCTCATCACCAAAATGGGTGGTACCAAAGCGGTCGCGCTGTGGCTAAGCAAGCGCGCAAAAACGGGCGTCTCGGCTCAAATTTCAACCTGGCTCATGGGGCTTTTTGTATTTTTTGACGACTACGCAAACGCCCTCATCGTAGGTCCTATCATGCGCCCGATAACGGATAAATTTAAGGTTAGTCGCGAGAAACTAGCTTTCATCATCGACGCTACCGCCGCACCTGTCGCGGGGCTTGCCGTGATCTCGACGTGGGTCGGGCTTGAAATCTCGCTCATCAAGCAAGGCTACGAGCTCATCGGCGTGACCGATATAAACGCATTTGGCATCTTCGTCGAGACGATCCCTTATCGTTTTTACAACCTTTTCATGCTGTTTTTTATCGTTTGTATCGCCTTTATGGGGCGTGATTTTGGTAGTATGCTAAAAGCCGAGCGCAGGGCAAAGGCCGGCGAGCTACACTCCGGCAGATCGATGATGAGCGATGTAGAGGACAAGACGCTTGAGCCAAAAGAGGGTATAAAGCTGCAAGCCTCAAATGCCGTGATCCCGCTTTTGGTACTGATTATTGGGGCATTCGTGAGCTTTTACTTCAGCGGGCTTAGTTCGCTTGAGGGCGAGGCACTGGCTGCTGCACAGGCTCATCCGCTCTCTTTTGAAACTTTCCAAGCTACGTTTGGTAAGGCCGATGCGTCTGTCGCGCTGTTTCAGTCTGCGCTTTTAGCCACTATCGTAGCGATCATTATGGCTGTTTATAGGAAAATTTTGACCGTGCGCGAGGCGATCGAGACGTGGGGCAAGGGCTGGAAAACGATGATAACCACGATCATCATCTTGCTTCTTGCGTGGTCGCTTAGCTCAGTCATCAAAGAGCTTGGCACGTCGCGCTACTTAGTCGATCTGCTCTCGCAATCGACTCCAAAGATCATACTCCCGGCGTCGATTTTCATTTTGGGCTCGTTTATCAGCTTTTCAACCGGCACGAGCTACGGCACGATGGGTATCTTGATGCCTCTTGCCATACCGCTAGCAAGCGCTGTTGGCGCAAATAGCGGGCTTACGGGCGATGTACTGCATGCTTATATGATCGTAAATATCTCGGCGGTGCTAACGGGCGCCATTTTTGGTGATCACTGCTCGCCGATCTCGGATACTACGATACTCTCATCAATGGGTGCTGGATGCAACCACATCGACCACGTCCAGACGCAGATGCCTTACGCGCTTAGCGTGTGCGCGATCAGTATCGTCGTGGGCTACCTGCCTGTTGCGCTTGGGCTAAGTATCTGGATCGCGTTGCCGCTTGGACTTTTGGCGACTGCGCTGTTTGTTAGATTTGTCGGGCAGAAGGTGGAAGCGTAGTTGCGATGCGTGCATTTTGGCGAGTGCGGCAGCTGCACGCTCGCCTTGCCCTATGAGGATCAGCTAAATTTCAAGGCGAATTTCATAGCGGATAAATTTAGAGAATTTTTTGACGGTGAGCTTGAGGTTTTTAGCTCTAAGCCGCAAAGATACCGAAGCAGGGCGGAATTTGGTATTTGGCACGAAAATGACAAGATCTACTACACGATGCACGGCTCAAGGTCAAAATTTATCAAAATTTCAGAGTGCTTGAAGGTAGATGAAAGTATAGCCGCCCTTATGCCAAGGCTACTTGAGGAGCTTGGCGCCTCAAACGAGCTGAAAAGTAAAATTTTTGGTGTGGAGTTCATATCCGCAAGCGAGCTTTGCGCTGTTGTCTTGCTCTATCACAAGAGGCTTGACGGCCTTGAGGTCGCTTTTAGCGAGCTTGCAAAAAGGCTTGGCGTAAAGATCATCGCTCGTTCGCGCGGTCAAAAGATAAGTAGCGACGAGCGCGAGCTGTGCGATAGCTTTGAGATAAACGGGCTAAGATACGCTCTAAATTTTGGCGATAGTGCATTTATCCAGCCAAACAAGGGCGTAAATGAAAAGATGATATCCTGGGCTATGAACGCCGTGCAAAACGCTGAAGATATGCTTGAGATGTATTGCGGACACGGCAATTTCACTATCCCGCTGGCGGGCAAATTTAGACGCGTGCTGGCGACTGAGATCAGCAAAAGCTCAATCACAAACGCCCTTAAAAACTGCGAGCAAAACGGCATAGGCAATATCAAATTTTTACGCATGAGTGCCGAGGAGCTGATGAGCGCGTTTGGCGGCGAGCGGGAATTTAGGCGTTTAGAGGGCGTAAATTTAGCTGATTTTGCCTTCTCGCATGTGCTGGTCGATCCGCCGCGTGCGGGACTTGAAACGAGCGTGATAAATTTCATCAAAAACTATGAAAACATCATCTATATATCCTGTAACCCGCAGACGCTTTATGAAAATTTAAAAGAGCTTAGCCTCACGCACAAGGCGACGAAATTTGCGATGTTCGATCAGTTTGCAAATACAAATCACATCGAGTGCGGAGTGGTTTTGAAAAAAGATGAGTGTAGATGAAATTTTAAAAAACGCAAAGAGCGTGGCTATCGTGGGGCTAAGTCCTGATGAGAGCAAGGCTAGCAATATGGTGGCGCGCTATCTTTTGCAAAACGGATTTAAAATTTACCCCGTTTATCCTAAAGAGGATGAAATTTTGGGGCTTAAAGTATATAGGAATTTAAGCCAGATAAGCGAACCCATCGATATCGCAGTGATGTTTAGGAAGGGCGAATTCGCGCAGATTTTGATCGACGAGGTCATACGAAAAAATGTCTTGACACTTTGGCTGCAGCTTGGCATAGTAAATGAAGCCGCAAAGCTCAAAGCCAGCCAAAACGGCGTAAATTTCGTGCAAGATAAATGTATAAAAATAGAATTTGAAAGGTTGAAAAATGGTATCACTAAATAAAATCATCCAAGCCAAGATCACGATAGGGCATTTCGTAAATAAAACCCCTTTTGCGTTTTCGGCTAGGCTTAGTAGCGTAACGGGCGCTGACATCTATCTGAAAGAGGAAAATTTACAGCGAACGGGCGCGTATAAGATCCGCGGTGCTTATAACAAGATCGCAAATTTAACGAGCGATCAGCGAAAGATGGGTGTAGTCGCCGCAAGTGCGGGAAATCACGCTCAAGGCGTCGCCATCTCAGCGCGTGAATTTGGCGTGCGGGCGGTCATCGTCATGCCAGAGTCCACTCCGCTGCTAAAGGTTTCTGGTACGAAAGATCTTGGCGCGGAAGTCATACTAAAGGGTGACAACTTCGACGAAGCGTATGAATTTGCAGTCACTTACGCCAAAGAGCAGGGGATGAATTTCATACATCCTTTTAATGATGAATTCGTCATGGCAGGGCAGGGCACGATAGGCCTTGAGATGCTTGATGATATGAGCGATCTTGATATGGTCGTAGTGCCTGTTGGCGGCGGCGGTCTGGCTAGTGGCGTGGCCAGCTGCGTAAAACAGGTAAATCCTCACATTAAAGTAGTCTGCGTGGGGGCTAAGGGCGCACCTGCAATGTGGCAGAGCTTTAACGCCAAAAAGAGTATAAATTCAAAATCAGTCCGTACGATCGCCGATGGTATCGCTGTCCGTGATGCCAGCGAGATAACTCTGGCAAATATCATTGAATGTGTCGATGAATTCGTGCAGGTAGATGACGAAGAGATCGCGACTGCGATACTGTTTTTGCTAGAGAGTCAAAAGATCGTCGTAGAGGGCGCCGGCGCAGCAGGGGTGGCGGCACTTATGCACGGTAAGATAAAGCACAAAAAGGGCGCAAAGATCGGTATCGTACTAAGTGGCGGCAATATCGACGTGCAGATGCTTTCTATCATCATCGAAAAGGGTCTTATAAAGTCTGCGCGCAAGATGACGATACAAGTTACCTTGATAGACAAGCCGGGCGCGTTGCTGGCGCTTACCGACGCGCTAAAAGATGCGAATGCAAATATCGTAAAGATAGACTACGATCGCTTTTCTACCGAGCTTGAATAC
Organism: Campylobacter sp. FOBRC14; assembly: GCF_000287855.1. Lineage (NCBI taxonomy): Bacteria > Pseudomonadati > Campylobacterota > Epsilonproteobacteria > Campylobacterales > Campylobacteraceae > Campylobacter > Campylobacter sp. FOBRC14. The sequence continues at coordinate 14,875 of NZ_ALJJ01000006.1, forward strand.
GGCGATGCGAGCATCACCATCACGCTTGAGACCAAGGGCGCAGAACATCAAGAACGCATAAAAAAGGTGCTTAAAGAGCATGGATTTGAATTTACGCAGGTGTTTTGATCTGACAGATAGATAGTGTAAATTTAGGCTTTAGCGGGCTAAATTTATAAGGATCAAAAAATGAAACGAGAAATTTCATCTTTTATATTAACCAACGAAGAGCGTAAGTTCCTAGGCTTAGAGCCCTTGCCAGCGTACTGGGAGGCTGTGAGGATAGGGGAGACGGACTATTTTTTGACGGTGACGTCATACGAAAGATTATAACATCTACGAGTGAGCGATACTACGAGACGCAGCTTTGTGAGCGCACGAGCCAAAATCGCACCATCGTGCTACCAAAGACCGCGCGGGGCAAACCAAAGAAGCTAAATTTCACCGCTACGCAGTCATTTAAGGGGCTTGGCGTGTATTTTAGCTTCACCGCTCACTCCGTCATCATCGCAAATTTCACTACGCAAACGACGTTTTACTACGAGAATTTTGGAGGTGACAAAGAGGATAAAGACATCGCCGTCAAATTTAAAAACTGGCTAGACAAATGGATAGCAGATACTTCAAAAGCCGATCTGGCGGAGATCGAAGCCTTTAAAAACGCCCCGTGAGAGCACTATAAATTTAAGGAAGGCGATTTCTTTACGTTTAAATTTGGTAGGCGCAAGTGGGGCTTTGGACGCATACTGATCGATGTCGCCAAGCGTCGCAAGAGCCCTGAATTTGCTCGTCTAAGACACGCCGGACTAAATTAACCTAATGGGCAAGGCGCTCATCGTAAAGGTCTATCTCACTGCAAGCGATACTCCAAATACCGATCTAGACGCACTCGCCGCGATGCCAGCCTTACCGGCACAGGCTATAATGGATAACTGCTTTTACTACGGCAAATATAAGATCATCGGACACAGACCACTAAATTTAAGCGATCTAGACGGCGCACCGATATCGTTTAGTAAGAGCATTAGCCACGCCGATCCTGACTATCTATCTGCAATATGGGCTCATTTATAAAGAAACCTCAGTGACTAAATTTAATAAATTTATCCGCAGTGGCGAGTTTGAGTCCGATCCTTACCGAAACGAAGCTATCGGCTGGTCTTTGTTTATAGGGGACTTAAAAGAAGGTCCCGTGAAACAAGGCATCGAAATTTACGACAAAAACGATCTGCGAAACCCTGAAAATATCGAGGTAAAAAGAGAGATATTCAAATTTTTTGGCTTGGATGCGGACGCCGGATATGAGGAAAATTTGAGGCTTTTTGAAAAAGAGCCAGAGATATGAATTGGCTCGTGCGAGGGTATATCGGCGGATATAGGCTTGTTTGGATAAATTTAAAGGCATACAAAAAAGACTGAATTTGACCTGTGATTTAACAAATCTTTTATCAAGATTTGCTACAATCTGTCGCATAAAGGAGCGAAAATGACCGAATACACCAGCCTTATTTTAGCGATTTTGTTGCTCGCGTGTGTGGTAGCGATATTTAAATTTAATAAAGCCCTAAAAGAGGCGCAAAAGCCGGTCGCTACGAGCATAACGACCGATATAGAACAGATAAAATCTATCGGCGAGCTCTCTGTGTTTCAAGTCTATAGCAAAGAGATCGTTACAAAGACCGATCACGCGTTTGGAAATTTTGGCAAAGAGTATCTTAGATGGCTCGTGAGCGAGAAAAAGCTCTCGATGATATTTGAGTTTGAGATAAATTTCATCTACGATCTAACTAGCCCGAAGCTCGAGATAACGCAGATCGCAAACTCCAAATACAAGGTCAAAATGCCGCCTTGTAAGTATAAATTTTCTATCGCTAATATGAAATTTTACGACGAGAAAAATGGTAAATTTATCCCGTTTTTGTTGCCCGACTCGCTAAATGGCTTTTTTGGAAGTAGCTTTAGAGAAGAGGATAAGAACCGCCTGATAGAGGAGGCGCGAAGCGAGGTAGAAAAGATGAGCATCAGACTCATCTCGCAGCTACAAAGCAAGATACATAAGTCCGCTCGCGATACGCTAGAGGCCATCGCCAAAAGCTTTGGGGCGAATTGCGTCATTTTTGAATTTGATGACAATGAAGAGCAGATAGGCTCGCAGCTAAAGCTTGAAAATATCGCTTAGATAGCTTTTGAAAACAAGTGCTTCGCTTATATACGAGCCAAAAGAAAACTATCTATAAAACACTCGGCTTAGATATAGCCCTTGAGCTGCGGCGGGTATCCTGGTGAGCGGCTTTTTGTGATTTATGGCTAAATTTAGCAGCTCATCGCCGTCTTTTAATTTTAGAGCTTTTAGCAGACTCGCGACCATCAGCCTTACCTGCGCTCTTAAAAAGCCGTTTGCCTTAAAGACGATGACGGTTTTGTTTTTGTATTCGTAGCAGTATGCTTTGTAAATTTCGCGAATAGGGCTTTTCGTGCCGCTTCCTGTTTTCATAAACGCGCTAAAATCATGCTTCCCGATAAAAATTTTAAGTATATGATTTGCACGAGCGGTATCAAATTTAGGCGCGAAAAGGCAGTAATCCGCGCGAAAAACATCGTATCTACCGTGATCTATGATATAGCGATATAGTCTCGCCTTTGCATCGTATCTGGCCTGAAAATTTGCATTTACACGCTTTATATTTTTTATATGTATGAAAGGATGCGCGTGGCGGTTTATGAGGTTTTTAAGACGATCAAGGTCTTTAAAATGCTCCCCGCACTCCACCGCAGCGCTCTGAGCTGTCGCATGCACGCCCTTGTCGGTGCGCGAGCTTAAAACGAGCTTGCCAAAGATGCCCACATGAGCCAGTGCGCGAGCTAGAGCGTCTTGGACGCTGTTTTCATGCGGCTGGGTTTGAGAGCCTTGAAATTTTGAGCCGTCGTAGCTAAAGATGAGCTGAATTTTCATCAATACCTTCGCATGATCTTAAATTTATAAAACCAAACCCCGGCGGCAAAAAACGCGGCGAATACTCCAGGTATAGCGATGATCGGACGCGGGCTAAGCAGCATTATGAGCGTAAAATACCCAAACAATATTCCAAACGTGCCAAGATATACTGCGCCCTTTTCGTATCGGTATGTCACGATGCCAAAGCTTATGGCAAAGAGCGTCGTCGCGAGTGGGAAAAGTGCGACTAAAACATAGGTGCTAAGATCCTTTTTGCGCTTGGTGCTGGTCTTTGCCTCGAGCCAGTACTCTTTTATGCTGTCTACGTCGTTTATTTTCTCGTTTTGTGCGGTGCGGATAGTCATGGATTTAAAGTTGCTTTGATGATAGACCTTGTCTCTCATATCGTAAATTTTACCGTTGTTTAGGGATAGCTCTATGTTTGATTTGGTGTTTATCATCTTAGCGTTTTGTGCGACGATGAGGCGTTGCGAGTCTTTGATAAAGGGATTAAACATCACGATATTTTTATAGATCGTGCCGTTTTCGTCGCTTCCTTCGCTGCCTACATAGACCATCCAGTCTGAAAATTTTTGTCCAAATTGTGTCGGCTTTAAATTCAGCTTCGCGACGGTCTTTTTGTAGTCTATAAAATTTGAGTTGAGCTCCGAGGCTATCGGTATCATTACGATCGCAACGATCAGTAAAAGTGCGCTTAAAACGGCAGAAAACGCCAGGAAAAATTTAGCGATGGAATTTGGCGAGCTTCCTAATGTGAAAATGACGATGCTTTCGTTTTCTTTGGATAGGCGAAAGAGCGTCATCGCAAGCGCTACGAAAAATGCGATAGGAACGACAAAGAGCAAGACACGCGGCAGCATGAACATATAAAGCTTCAAAAGCTCGCCAAACGTTATCTCGATATACGACGTCACGCGGGCGATCTGGATGAAAAAGACTATCGACATTATCAAAAAAAGCGTGCTAAAGAGCGACGCGAACGTGCCTAGAAAGTTGTATAGAAGATATTTGTTGACCCTACTCATAAAGCATCTTTATAAAATTTAAAATTTCTGTATCGAAGACATAGGTCGTGACCAGCCCCGCACTCAAAAACGGCACGAATGCCAACTCGTAGCCGCTCTTTCGCACCAGCGCATACACCGGCAGTGTCAAGATCGCAGCAAGATAGACGGCAAAAAGAGCGAGCTTTAGTGGCAGGACCGCACCGATGATAGCGGCTATAAAGATGTCTGCGCTGCCCATCGCCTCCTTTTTCATAGCCGCGCTCACGATGAGCCTAAGCAGCCAAAATCCAAACGCGAAGCCAAAGGCGTTTATAAACGCCGAAAAATCGCCAAACCATAAAATTTCACGCGCTGCATAAATAAGCGCGAAGCCAAGTGCGGTAAAGAGCAAAACGTCCGGCACGGCTTTAAATTTTATGTCTATGAGGCTAAGAGCCAGTAGCATGATAAAGCAAAGCCCCAGGAAAACGGCGCTTATTAGTGTTTGGACATTTAGCATGTCGTTGCACTCTTTATAAAAGCAAAGCAGCATCAAAGCCCCCGAAGCCGCCTCGACTAGCGGATAGATCGGGCTGATCTTGGCTTTACAAAAGGCGCATCTACCGCGCAAAAATAGCCACGATAGAAGCGGGATGTTGTGATAAAATTTCAATGTCTTGCCGCATTTAGTGCAGTGAGATGGTGGGAAATTCACGCTCTGCGCGCGTGGCAGGCGATATATCAAAACGTTTGAAAACGAGCCTATGCAAATGCCAAATATCAGGAAAAATAGCCCCCAGATCACATATAAACCATCGTAAATATCCATCAAACTCCACCAAACCTTCTATTTTTTTGCCTGTAGTCTTTGACTATCGCTTCAAGCTCTTTTTTGCTAAATTCCGGCCAGAGCGTCTTTGTAAATGCAAGCTCGGCGTAACTAGCCTGCCAAAGCATGAAATTTGACAGCCTTTGCTCGCCACCCGTCCTGATGAGCAGGTCGATATCCTCGCTCTCATCTAGCTTGGCGCTTATACTAGCTTCGTTTATTTGCTCGCCGCTTTTTGCCAGCGCCTTAAACGCTCGCACCAGCTCGTCGCGTGCACCGTAGTTTATGGCTAAATTCAGCTTTAGCTTTTTATTGTCCTTTGTCAGCTCTTTAAGCAGCGAAATTTCAGCCTTTAGCTCCCGACTAAATGGCTCTATATCGCCGATGGTCGTAAATTTTATGCCATTATTTATAAAATTTTCTCGCTTTGAAACGAGAAATTTTTTAAGCAGATCCATTAAAAATTCAACCTCTTTTTGCGGACGTTTCCAGTTTTCGGTGCTAAATGCGTAAAGGCTGAGAATTGTAACGCCCTCGTCGATGCAAAATTCACACATCGCTTCAACGACGCTAGCCCCGACCTCGTGCCCTTTCGTGCGTAAAAAGCCGCGCCTTTTCGCCCAGCGTCCGTTGCCGTCCATGATGATACCAAGATGTTTTAACTCGTTCAAATTATCCCTTAAAATCGACTATCTTATCGTCTTTGCTCCAAAATGGCAAGACATTTTGCACGCTGATATCGCATGCAAATTCCTTTTTTAAAAGCGCCGCGACGTTTTTAAATGGCGTCATAACGTGTGAAATTTCACCTTTTTCGAGCTCAAAAACGATCGGCGCGAAATTTGAAAACACGAGATAAATCCAGCTTTTGCTTCTGTCCTTTTTTAGCTGAAGGAGGCCAAGGACGCCGTTATAGACAAAGGGGATGTGGATGATACTTTCTTGCAAGGCTGTTATCATTTTAGTGTAAATTTTAAATTCTTCTTTGTTTTGCGTGGTGCTTAAGGCCTCAAAAATATGCTCGTAAAGCCAGCTTAAATTTGGCTGCGAGATCAGATTTTCAATGAGCCAAAGCCCGTTTTCAAACGCGGGAAATTCCAAAATTTTAGGCTTTTCAAACATATTTCTTATGAGGATATTTTCGCTGGCGCTCTCTATCTCGCCCCAGTACTCGCTGCCGACATTTAGCGGCTTTAGGCTTTTTGTATTCAGGCTTTTGTCTGCAAATTTCAAAATATACCTATTAAAGCCTATCTTTTCGCTGACCTTTAGGCTTATTGGCAGCGACGTGTTCAAGGGTATGGGCGAGCTGTTTTGAGCTGCGGCTATCCTTTGAACACGTGAAATTTTTTCTATCATAGTTTGCTTGTAAGGCCTAGGATTTGCTTGGCGATCTCGCTTTTTTGCGCCATTTTTAGCTGTGTTTCGCCGTTTTTGGTTATAAATGTCACCTCGTTTACTTCGCTGCCAAAGGCGTTTTGATCGGTGATCACGTTTAGGCAAACGGCGTCAAGGCCTTTGTTTGAAAGCATTTTCTGCGCGCTTTGCTTGGCGTTTGCAGGGTCAAATTCCATCTTAAATCCGATCTTTTTGCAGCTAAATTTTGCGAGCTCGTTTAGGATGTCTAAATTTTGCACCAGCTTTAGGCTCCACTGCTTGCCAAGCTCCTCTTTTTTGAGCTTGCCGCTAAATTTCTCCTCGCTCACGTAATCGCTCACTGCAGCGCACATCACGAGCAAGTCGGCATTTTTGCACTCGTCTTGGCAAATTTTCAAAAGCTCGCCGCTTGAGCGAAATTTCACGACCTTATACGGCAAATCTCGCGTCTTAAAGCTCGCTGCCAGCGTCACATTCGCACCTGCGAAATAAAACGCGTCTGCAAGCGCTCTTGCCATTTTGCCGCTTGAAAGGTTCGTTATCGCGCGCACATCGTCTATCTTTTCTGTCGTCGCGCCGCCAGTTACGAGGACGTTTTTGCCTTTGAAATTTTGCTCGCTAAGCTTGCGGATAGCTTCGTAGACGATAATCTCAGGCTCGCTAAGTCCTCCTTTGCCCTCATCGCCGCAGGCTAAAATTTTATTTACGGGCCCCACTATGCTAGCTCCGTTTCGTTTTAAAATTTCGAGGCTGTTTTGGGTGGCGAAGTGGTTTATCATCTTGTCGTTTGCCGCCGGTGCGATCACGAAAGGCACGGCCGAAGCGGCTATGAGCGTTTGCATGAAGACATTATCGCAAACACCGCTTACTAGCTTGTTTATGGTATTTACGGAGGCCGGTGCTATCAGCACGAGATCCATTTTTGCGTAGGCGATATGATTTACGCCAGCTTGCCAGTCCTCGCTCTGGCTACTTAAAACGCGGTGTGCGCTAAGGGCTTCAAAACCTGCGATAGAGCAAAATTTGAGCGCTCCGTCGCTTAATGCGACATACACGTCAGCGCCTTGCTTTTTTAATAGTGACAAGATTTCATAAGCCTTGTAAAACGCGATACTGCCGCAGACCGCGAGCAAAATTTTTTTATTTTTTAGCATTGTTTTTGCCAAAAAATTTATAGAAAAATCCGGCTTTGTTTTCTTGCTTGCCTCTGCTTATGGCGAGCGCTCCGCTTGGCACGTCGTTTGTTATCGTGCTTCCTGCAGCGATGATGACGTCATCGGCGATATTCACGGGTGCTACTAGCTGCGTGTCCGAGCCGATGAAGACGTTCTTGCCGATCGTTGTTTTATATTTTGCCTTACCGTCGTAGTTGCACGTTATCGTGCCACATCCTACGTTCGTGCCGCTAGCTATCTCGCAGTCGCCAAGATAGCTTAGATGTCCGGCTTTTACGCCGTCAAGCACTCCTTTTTTGACTTCGACGAAATTTCCTATATGCGTATTTTTTATCTCGCTTTTTGGGCGTATGTGTGCGAGCGGTCCGATATCAGAGCCTTCTATCACGCTATCTTCTATGACGCTGCAGCTTTTTATTATGCTTTCTTTGATATGGCAAGCGCCCATGATGCTGACATTTTCTTCAAGCACGCATTCGCCTTCAAATTTAGCCCTGCTGTCGATGAAAATGCTTTCTGGAAGGCGCATCAAAACGCCCGCTTTCATCAAGTCTTGCTTTATCTCATCTTGCATGATCTTTTCGGCTACGCTAAGCTGAAATTTATCGTTTATACCCATGAAATTTTGTTCGCTGACATTTACAGCCACGCATTTAAAGCCGCGTTCGTTGGCGATCTTTATCGTGTCCGTGAGGTAGAATTCTTTTTGGGCGTTTTTGTTTTTTATGAGAGGTAAAATTTCTTCTAAAATTTCACGCTTGAAGCAGTAGCAGCCTGCATTTACGCTCTTTATGGCTAGCTCGGCCTCGCTGGCGTCTTTTTGCTCGACGATCGCCTCCACCTTGCCGCCTTTTATGATGACGCGTCCGTATCCAAAGGGGTTTGCAGCCTCAAAGCAGCTCATCGCTATATCAGCGTCCGCGTTTGCCAGCCTCATTAGATCAGTGGATCTTACAAGAGGCATGTCTCCGCATGTGACGATGACCTTTTTGCCACTTAATGCAGCACTTTTTAATGCGCCTGCCGTCCCGGGGAAATTTTCTACATCTTGGGTGTAGATTTTGGTCTGAGGGAAAATTTCTTTTATCTTTTGGCTGATCAGCTCTTTTTCATAGTGGAGCACGACGCCTACGTCATTTGTAATGGCATAAGCTTGCTTTAAGATATGTATGATCATAGGCTCGCCGCAAAGCTCAAACAGCACTTTTGGGCGTTTTGACTTCATTCTTGTGCCTAGGCCTGCGGCTAGGATTATTATGCTCGTATCGTTCATTTTTAAGCCTTTTTCGGGTAAAAATTTCTAAGATTGTATCAAAAAAACGCAAATAATTTTTTAAATTTAACGATTGTTTCAACAAAAACTTAATAGAATAAGCACTTATAACAAAGGAAAAAGTGAGGTAGGATGGATCTAGGAACCGTTGTCGGCTGGGTTTTGACGTTGGTTTTGTTATTTGGATCGATGGCGATCGGGGTTGGCATCGGGCCTTATATCGATGTTCCTTCGGTAATGATCGTTTTTGGCGGTACGATCGGTGTCATGATGGTCGGCTTTAAGATGGAGACGCTAAAGAGCGTGTTCAAATTTTACGGCATCGCGGTCAAGCCTACTCAGATAAATTTAGCCGCAACTATAAAAAAGATTGTGGATTATTCTACCAAAGCCCGTAAAGACGGGATATTAGCACTTGAAAACGATGTGAATAACGAAGTCAATCAATTTTTAAAAAAGGGCCTGTCTATGGCAGTGGACGGCAACGAGCCAGACGCCATACGCGCACTTTTAGAGATAGATATGGATCAATCAAGTGCAAGACATACGAACAATATCAAAATTTTCGAGCAAGTCGGCGGCTTCGCCGGTGCGATGGGTATGATAGGCACGCTGATAGGCCTTGTCGCGATGCTTTTAAACATGTCTGATCCAAGCGCGATAGGTCCGTCGATGGCAGTCGCCTTGCTAACGACGCTTTATGGTGCGATGATAGGCAACATCATTGGCGCTCCGGTCGGAAATATCCTATCCATACGCGATGCGGATGAAGCTCTTGAAAAACAAGTCGTTTTAGAGGGCATAATGTCTATACAAGCGGGCGATAATCCGCGAACTCTCGAGGCCAAGCTACTTGCGTTCTTGCCGCCAAAAGATAGAAAAAGTCAGTTCGAGTAAAATTTAAGATGCCAAAGCTGATAAACCCAAATGATTGCCCAAAGTGCATGCCCGAGTGGCTCGCGACATTTGGGGACTTGATGTCGCTTTTGCTTTGCTTTTTCGTTTTGCTGCTCTCTATGGCTACGATGGACGCTAAAAAGGTCGAAGCTGCAGTAGGCTCGCTCGCAGGCGCTCTTAGCGTGCTTGAGGGCGGCGCCAGACCGGACAATCAAGATGATCAAGAAAGCGAGCTCGAAAAACAGATAAAAAAAACCAAAGGTCAATCCACCAGCTCTCAAGGCGAATTTAGCGAGCTCTCCGCCACGATAAAAAAGATAAACGAGCTTTTAAGCGCTAGCGGAGCGCCTGAGATAAGCATCGATGAGAGCGAGGACGGCTTTATCATACGTTTGCCGTCGGCTTTGCTTTTCGAGCCCGGCAAAGCGCAGATAGAAAACGACGATGCAAGGCTATTTTTAAAAAGGATCGCGATGGTCATCGCTAAACTGACTCCTGACGTAAATATCGATATCGTGGGGCATACTGACGATCAAAGGCCCGATATGAATTCCATCTTTAAAGACAACTGGCAGCTTTCGACCGCGCGAGCGATAAGCGTAGTCGAGGAGATGGCGGCAAACGGTGTGGATGCTAGAAAACTCATAGCCTCGGGTAGGGCGTCTTACGATCCTTTCGCTAGCAATCAAACCCCTGAGGGCAGGGCGAAAAACAACCGCGTGGAGATACACTTCGTATCGCTTGATAGAAAAAACAAAGAGGCTACTAAAAAAAGTATCCTTGACGTAGGAAAATGACGATGAGAGCGCTGTTTATCCTAGCCGCTTTGTTTTGTATAAGCTTTGGAGCGCCGGCAGATCCTGTCGTGCCTACCATAAATTTAAGCCTGAGCGCGCCAAGCAGTCCGCAACAGCTCGTAAATTCTCTCAATGTCCTTATCTTTTTAACGATCCTTACTCTCGCTCCGTCGCTTGTTTTCATGATGACGAGCTTTTTACGCCTCATCATCGTATTTTCGTTTTTACGCCAAGCCATGGGAACACAGCAAGTACCGCCATCTACCGTGCTCATCTCGCTTGCGATGGTGCTGACGTTTTTCATAATGGAGCCTATCGGCAGGCAAAGCTACGACGAGGGCGTGAAGCCCTATTTGGCCGAGCAGATAGGATACGAGGAGATGTTCGAGCGTAGCGTGAAGCCGTTTAAAAATTTTATGGTCAAAAACACTCGGGAAAAGGATCTAGCGCTATTTTTTAGGATAAGAAATCTGCAAAACCCCTCAAACATAGATGATATCCCGCTTAGCATAGCGATGTCCGCGTTTATGATAAGCGAGCTCAAGACGGCGTTTGAGATAGCATTTTTGTTATATTTACCTTTTTTGGTTATAGATATGGTAGTAAGTTCGGTCCTTATGGCGATGGGTATGATGATGCTACCGCCCGTGATGATCTCGCTGCCGTTTAAGCTGCTTATATTCGTTCTCGTAGACGGATGGAATTTACTCGTAGGAAATCTAGTAAAAAGCTTTCACTGATGTTTAAAATTTTACTTTTTTTGCTTCCGATCGTATTGTCGGCGGCAAATTTAAAATTTATTATTGAAAATTCCCAAAATTCCGAGCCCGCGAGGATAAAAGCCTATGAGGCGAGTAGGGCGAAGCTAGAGCGCGAAAGCGTAGCGAGCTCCTATCTGCCGAGCCTTAGCTTGGAGGGAGGCATGCACCGCACTTACGGCGATCGCTCGATGCTCACGCCAAAAAGCTCCTCTAGCATCCTGGCAAAGGTCGAATTTTTACTATACGACGGTGGAGCGCGCGAGGCTAGAGACGAGATCCTAAGCCATTTGCAAAACAAAGCCGTCTTAGAGGACGAGGAGTTTAGAAATTATCTGGCGTATCAAAGCGCAAATCTTTACTTCAACGCCGTTGCGCTAGAAAAGATCATCGCTGCCAAGCACGCTCAAAGCCAGTATCTAAATTCAGCTCTAAAGCGCCTTGGTAAGATGCAAAGTGCGGGGCTGGCGGCCACTGACGAGCTGGAGAGCATAAGAGCTAAATATCATCTGTCTTTGAGCGAGGCGCTGGAATTTAAGCAAAAGCAAAACGAAATTCTAAGCTCCATCGAGCTCATCAGCGCCCAAGCCATCATCCCGCAAAGCGGAGACTATCTGCAAATGCCAAATTTTAGTAAGACCTCTGAAAATATAAATTTAAAAGCGCTGAACGAGCAGCTTCTAGCCAGCGAACACAGAGTCCAGGAGGTCGGCTCAAAGCAGCTGCCTCAGATATTCATCTACGACACCTACGGCTTTTACAGGAACGATTATGATTTTGCGCTGGGCGAGTTTGAGAGATATAGGCCTTACGTGAATGAATTTTTTGAGAAAAATTCGCAGAGCAATCAGCTTGGCGTAGGCTTTAAATGGAAAATTTTCGATTTTAAAGCCACTAGCAAAGAAGAACAAAGTGCGCGTATAGCCTCCTTGCAAGCGAGGCTAAATTTAGACTACAAGCGCCGAGAAAACGAGCTCAAGCTTAAAAATTTAAAAAACGATATCGAGGTCTTGACGAGTAAAATTTCAGCCCTCGAGCAATACGTGAAAGCAGCCGATGCGAGTCTTGAGGCGAGCGTCAAAAAATATGAATCGGGGCTGCTTGGCTATACGGAATTTTTAGCGGCTTTGGCGGCGAAATTTGACGCTGCGAGTGCGCTTGAGATGAGCGTAGACGAGCTTGAGATAAAAAAGGCCGAGTATTTTTATGAGAGCGGCGTAGACATCGCGCAAAAGGTGGTGCAATGAGAAAAATTTTGATGCTTTTGGCCTCGCTTTGCTTTTGCTTTGGCGAGGAGAAAATTTATGCGACATTTGAGGTTTTGGCTAAAAACAGCTCCAAGCTGGCCTTTGAGAGCTCCGGCATAGTCTCAAGCGTGAATGTCGATGTGAGCGATACTTTAAAAAAGGGCGACGTCCTTGCGAGGCTTGAAAACAGTAGCGAGCTCATAGCGCTTCAAAAGGCCAAAAATGACCTGGCTTTGGCCGTCACGGCTAAAAATTTCGCCCTAAATACCCTCAAAAAATTCGAGAAAGTAAAGGACGTGACCTCAAAGCAAAATTTTGACGAGGCGAAATTTAGCTACGACAAGGCGGCATTAGACGAGCAAAGCGCAAAGATCGCCATAAAAAATATAGAGAATATCCTCGATAAAAAACAGCTTAAAGCGCCGTTTGATGCGGTAGTGGTGCAAAAAAACGTTGAAGTAGGCGAGGGCGTGGGCGCTGTGATGCAAAGCGCTTTTATCATAAATTCTAGCGATTCAAAGCTACTTATCGCGATCGATGAAAAATTTGCAAATGCCGTGAAAGCGGGCGATAGATTTATCTTTAAGCTTGACGGCGAGGCAAACGAGCAAAGCGCTGAAATTTCGCTCGTTTATCCTATCATAGAGCCTAAAAATCGTAAATTTTACTCCGAGGCTTACGTCAAAGGCATCAAGCCGGGTCTCTTTGGCGAAGGATACGTGGTAGCAAAATAATGTATAAATTCGCGATCAACCGCCCGATAACGACGCTGATGTTTTTTGTCTCGCTCCTATTTTTCGGGATATTTTCACTACGAACGATGAGTGTGAATCTCTACCCCGAGGTCGATATCCCTATAATCATGGTCACGACCTACGCAGACGGCGACATGAGCTTTATAAAAAGCAAAGTCACTCAAAAGATCGAGGACGAGATCGCCAGCATCGAAGGCATAAAGAAAATTTACTCGAACAGCTTTGACAACCTAAGCCTGGTGACGATAGAATTTGATCTAAAAAAGAACATCGAAGCCGCTGCAAACGATGTGCGCGACCGTATGGCAAAGGCGCGTATAAACGGCAGCTACAAGATAGAAAAGCTAAGTGGCGGCGGTAGCGCGATATTTAGCCTTTTTATCAGTGCAAAAGACGGCAATGCCACAAAGCTGATGAAAAAGATAGACGATGAGGCAAAGCCCTTTTTGCAGCGTATACCAGGCGTTGGCAGGGTAAAAGAGGTCGGCTTTTTGCAGCCTCAAATAAGAATTTTCCTAGACCCGTTTTTACTCGATAAATTTTCACTCACGGCGCGCGACATCGCAAATATCATAAACGTGCAAAATTTGCGTATGCCTCTTGGCAAGATAGAAAATAATGCGACTCAGATCTCTATAAAATCGAATTTCGACGCCAGAAAGATAAGCGAGCTTGAAAATTTGCGCCTTGCAAACGGAATTTTCCTAAAGGACGTGGCAAGGGTGGAATTTTCTCACGAGGATGAGGACTCTATCGCGCTGATGAAAGATATAAAAGGCGTGATGCTGCAGCTTGAGAAAGTAAGCGGCGCAAACGCTCTAAAAACGATACAAAACGCAAAAGCCAAGCTTGATGAATTCAGGCGGCTTTTAGGCGACGGGTATAGCGTCACGGTCGCTTTTGACAAGAGCCTTACGATGATGAAAAACATACGCCAAGTGGGCTTTGACATGGTGCTTGGCGTGATGCTTACGATGGTCATCGTTTTTGTATTTTTGAGAAATTTCTCGTCCACCCTCATCTCCGTCATCGCGATACCAACCAGTATCATCGGCACGTTTTTTATAATGGACGTGCTAGGATACGATATAAATCGCCTCACTCTGATAGCTCTAACGCTTGGTATCGGTATCTTCGTAGATGACGCGATAGTAGTCATCGAAAATATCACCAAAAAGATGCAAGATATAGCCGATCCTTTGAAGGCTAGCTTTGAAGGCATAAAAGAGATCGCATTCAGCGTGCTTGGTATCTCTAGCGTGCTGCTTTGCGTGTTTATCCCGATCGCGTTCATGAGCGGCATCATCGGAAAATACTTCAACTCCTTTGCGATGAGCGTCTCGGCCGGCATCGTGGTGTCGTTTTTAGTCAGCGTAATGCTGATCCCCTCTATCGCTGCACGTTTCATAAGCGCGAATGAGAGCGCCTTTTGGCACAAAACGGAGCCGTTTTTTGAATTTATAGAAAATTCTTATGAGCGCCTTTTGGGTGTCATATTAAAATTTAAGATCACCTTTATCGTGCTCTCTTTGCTGGCTTTGTTCGCCTCCATGTCGCTTGCCAGATTTATCGGAGGCGACTTCATGCCGACTGAGGATAACAGCGAATTCGATATATTTTTCAAGGCCGATCCATCTATCACGCCAGAGGCCATGAGAGCAAAGCTGGAGGGCATAATGTCAAAAATAAACGCCGACGAGCGCGTGGAGTATGCTTATTTACTCATAGGCTACACCGACGCCAGGCAGGCATATTTGGCGCGAGGATACGTGAGGCTAAAGGAGCTTGGCAAAAGGAAAGATCGTCAAAGCGCGATAATGGAGCAGTATAGAAACGAATTTAAGCGCGAGGGGCTTAGCCTCACGGTGGCGGACCTTCCTGTCGTGGAGGGCGGAGATACGCAGCCCGTACAGCTCATCATCACAGGCAGCGATAATAAAATTTTAGACGAGCTCACTCCAAAGGTGCGTGCGATGCTGGAAAACATCGGCGGCGTGGTGGATATCAGCTCTCCGAATGAAGACAAGCGCGAGCAGATCGAGATCTCAATCGATAAGGACAAAGCAAAACGCCTACAAATCACCGAACAAGACATCGCATCTACGATCTACCGCTCTTTTAGCTCGAATTTAGTCTCGACCTTTGACGATTCGCACCAGCAGTATGACATCTATATGCGCTTTGACGATAAATTTAGAGGTGACATAAACTCTCTTAAGCGCCTAAAGATAAAAAACGCGCTAGGCGAGCAGATAGCGCTAAGCGATATAGCTAAATTTAGCGAAGTGAAGTCGCAGCCTAGCCTAGATAGGTTCAACCGTGAAAATCAGCTGAAATTTCTAGCAAATATCTATGACATAGCGCTAAATAAGGTCTCAAACGACGTTTCGGCGCATATAGGCGAGTTTTTGCCGCAAGGATACAAGTATAGGTTTCTTGGATTTATCGAGCTGATGAACGACACGAACGCCGCATTTATCTTTACGATAAGCCTTAGCGCAGTGCTTATTTATATGATCCTGGCCGCGCTTTACGAGAGCTTCATGCTGCCTTTTATCATCATGATCTCCATGCCTCTTGCCTTTGGCGGCGTCGTTTTGGGGCTGTTTTTGAGTGGGAATTCGTTCAGTCTTTTTGTGATGGTAGGAGCCATACTGCTTTTTGGAATGGTCGGCAAAAACGCGATTTTAGTAGTCGATTTTGCCAATAAATTTGCAAACGAGGGCATGAGTATCGACGAGGCCGTGATAAAGGCGGGCAAAAGGCGTTTAAGAGCGATCTTGATGACGACCTTTGCGATGATATTTGCTATGCTGCCGCTGGCATTTTCAAGGGGTGCTGGATACGAGGGCAACTCGCCGATGGCGATCTCTATCATCTCCGGGCTCGTAAGCTCGACCGTATTGACGTTGCTTATCGTGCCGGCACTCTTTGAGGTCGTTTATAAGCTTGATAAAAAACTTAGAAAATTTTACGAAAGGGCGAAATTTGAAGATTAAAATTTTGATACCGTTGTGCCTTGCCTGCGCCGTTTATGGCGGGAATTTAGCCGAGATCATAGCCTTGGCTCAAAGTGCAAAGCAAGAGAGCTTGAGCAAATTTAACAAA
Organism: Campylobacter sp. FOBRC14; assembly: GCF_000287855.1. Lineage (NCBI taxonomy): Bacteria > Pseudomonadati > Campylobacterota > Epsilonproteobacteria > Campylobacterales > Campylobacteraceae > Campylobacter > Campylobacter sp. FOBRC14. The sequence goes on from NZ_ALJJ01000006.1 coordinate 31,012, forward strand.
AACACGTCGTTTGACGAGCAGCAAAACAAACGGCTGAATATCTCTTTTGATGGGCGATATACCTTTGTGCCCGGTATAGAGGGTGGCTACATGACAAAGGCGGGCAGCATCACGGCAAAGATCGAGTATCTGCTCTTTGATGGCGGTGCGAGCGAGGCTGCAAATAAAATTTTAGCCCACTCGGATACTATCGATATCTACAAAAACGAGGATCTAGCGAATTTGACCGCTTTTCAGATCGGTAAAATTTACTTTAACGCCGTAGCGCTGGACTCGCTCATAGCGCTTGAGGAGGGATATATCGCCACGCTAGCTTCCTTGCTTGAGGAGGCGCAGTTTTTTTACGAGTATAACGAGATCGGCAAGGATGAATTCGATGCGCTGAATTTCGTCCTCGCAAAGCATAAAAGCGAGCTTGAGGAGCTAAATTTAAAACGTACCGAGCTAAGATCGCGTATAAATTTGCTCTCAAACGGCGATCTTGACTTTGTCGCGGGCTCAAAGGTGCAAATGCCTGATTTTAGCAAAGAAATTTTAAGCGCAAAGCTCGCCGCCGCACGCCAAGATCAGATCATTAAAGAACAGCAAAGTCAGCAAGAAAAGAGCAAACTCACACCAAAGGTCTATCTAAAAGACTCGCAAGGCTTTAGCAACGACAGCTTTAAAAAGGGCGATAAAAGCGGCTCGCAAATGCTAGGCAGCTACGCCGATGCGAACAGACCGATGCTTGAGTTTCAATGGAGTCTGCCGGACAGTCTGGCGGCCAGTCGTCAGAGCCAGATAAAGCGCATAGAAGAGCAAAAGGCCGCACTTGAGCTAAGCGACGAAGAGAGCATGCTGGCTGCGAGACTTGGCGGGCTGGAAAGCAAGATAAAGCGCCTGACATCGCAGGTGCAGATCGCCCAGCTAAAGCAAGACGCCTTGAAGCAAAATTTGCAAAATTTTACCCGCCGTTACCAAAGCGGAGCGATCAAATACGGAGAATTTTTGTTTTTACTCGATAAAAATTTCAGCGACAGGCTAAATTTCATACTAGACAGCGACGAGCTCGAGATCACGAAGCTTGAATATTTTTACGAGCGCGCAGAGGATGTTGCGACTAGGATAAAAGGATGAAAAAGCTCATTTTCGTGACGATACTTTGGGCGTTTAGCTTTAGTCTGATAGGCGAATTTTTAGCCGGGCGGCTGGATAGCTATTTTGCCGTTTTTGCACGTGTGGCGCTTGCTTGCGCGGTATTTTTGCCATTTACGAAATTTAGGCGCGTGCCGCTACGCCTAGCACTTGGCGTGATGGCGATCGGCGCGGTACAAATCGGCGTGATGTATCTTTTTTATTACAACTCGTTTTTGTATCTTAGCGTCGCTGAGGTCGCGCTATTTACGATATTTACGCCATTTTATGTGACGATAGTCTATGACGCGTTCGCACTTAGGTTTAGAGCGCTTTATCTGCTCAGCGTCGGCATCGCGGTCTTTGGCGCGCTCGTGATAAAATACGGCTCGATAAACGAGGGCGTTTTAAAGGGCTTTTTGCTCGTGCAGGGGGCAAATCTATGCTTTGGGGCGGGACAAAGCGCCTATAAAATTTTGCTTGAAAAATATAACGTGAGCCAAAAAAGCGTGTTTGGATATTTTCATTTCGGTGCGTTTTTCGTGACCCTGGCAGCGCTCTTGGCGTTTGGGAATTTTGAGCGGATGAACCCGAGTGCCACGCAGATTTTGGTCTTGCTTTGGCTTGGTATCGTGGCTAGCGGACTTGGGTATTATCTATGGAACAAAGGCGCTTGCGAGGTTGATAGCGGCGTGCTTGCCATCATGAACAACGCGCTCATCCCGGCCGCCATCATCGTAAATTTAGTGATCTGGCATAAAGACGCGGATCTTTTGAGGCTGCTTATTGGCGGAGCGATAATGTATGTTTCGCTGATGGTGCATAAAAAAATCGTGAAAATTTATGAGGATAGGGCGGTAGCGTAGGCTAAAATTTATGATTTTTATTGAAATTTACCGGACAGAGCAAAAGTATGGCCTTTAGTGTCAAGGGAACGTATATTGCAGGCTTCGCGGGTATGTAGTTTAAAATTCCAAACGGAATAAATTTTAATCTGATGCTCTCAACCTCTCCATTTCGTGCGAGCACGTTTCAAATTTCAACGAAATGACCTTTAATAGCGTATAAAGATAAAAATATAGGCCTATTAAAAGTCAAGGCCTATGTTTTTGCTCCTTAAATCAGCTAATGTTTAAAATATTTGACGATTAGAACAGAGCCAATACGTGTTATCAAAAGCTTAAAAAGCGCTTCGATCGTCTGAAATTTAGGGGGCGTATCCCCCTAAATCATTGTTTATAAAAGCCGCTTGGTTTGCCGGTCAGATCTATCATGATATTTTTCATCTGAGTGTAGTGCTCTAGGATGATCTTATGCGTCTCGCGGCCGATACCTGAGTTTTTATACCCGCCAAACGGGCTGCCTGCAGGGATTTGGTTGTATGTATTTATCCAAACGCGCCCGGTCTCCATCGAGCGAGCCACGCGTAGGGCTTTCGTGATATCTTGAGTGAAAATTCCGCCACCTAGGCCGTATTCGCTGTCGTTTACCATCTTTAAAAGCTCTTCTTCGTTTTTAAATTTGATGACGACGCCGACAGGGCCAAATATCTCCTCTTGCGCCACGCGCATGTCATTAGTCACGTCAGTTAGCAAGGTAGGCTTTACGAATGCGCCTTTATCGCATCCGTTTGCAGTATACGCCTCGCCGCCGACTGCGACTTTAGCGCCTTCTTTTTTACCGATCTCGACATAATTTAAAATTTGCTCGGCTTGCTTTTTATTGATCTGAGAGCCCATTTGGGTGCTAGGATCGAGCGGATCGCCGACTTTTATGTTCTCAAATTTCTTGATCGCAGCCGCCATAAATTTATCGTAAAATGCCTCTTCTACGAAAATCCTGGAGCCCGCGCAGCAAACTTGCCCTTGGTTGAATAAAATTCCAAGCTGTATGCCGTCAAGCGCCTTTTCTATGTCCGCATCGCCAAAGAAGATATTCGCACTCTTTCCGCCAAGCTCGAGCGTGGCAGGGATGATGCGCTGTGCGGCGGCTATGGCTATGTCACGGCCGATCTCTGTTGAGCCTGTAAATGCGAGCTTATCGATGCCGGGATGATTTTTCAGCCATTCACCGGCCTTGCTACCCTTGCCGGTCACGATATTTACGAGTCCTTTTGGCAAGATGTCTGCTATTAGGCGAAACAGCTCCAGCACGCTAAGGCTAGTCTCGCTTGAAGGCTTGAATACGCTCGCATCACCGGCCGCGATGACCGGAGCTAGCTTCCAAGCCGCCATCAAAAACGGAAAATTCCAAGGCACAATCTGACCGACGACGCCGATAGGCTCGCGAAGCACGATAGAAAGCTGCTTCTCATCAAGCACGTTCGCGCTACCTTCCTCGCCTGCGATCACGCCGGCAAAATACCTAAAATGCTCGGCTGCAAACGGGATATCGACGTTTAGCGTCTCGCGGATAGGTTTGCCGTTATCCATCGTCTCGACACGCGCCAGATGCTCTTTATTAGCCTCGATGGCGTCGGCTATCTTGTTTAAAAGACGGCTACGCTCGGCAACGGTCGAGTGTCTAAATTTATTAAATGCCGCACGTGCCGCTTTGACGGCGTCATTTACGTCCTCTTCGGTCGCATCGGCTATCTCTGCTAGGAATTTCCCGTTTGCGGGATCGTATGTTTTTAGAGTCGCACCGTTTTTGGCGTCGCGCCACTCGCCGTTTATGAAAAGACCGTATTTGCTTAAAAGTTCTGCCATCTTTGTCTCCTTGTTTTGAAGTGATATCCAAATTATAATACCATTAAAATTTAAGTAAAATTAAAGAGGACGGGCTTCGTTTTTTGGGATTTTAAATTTGCCACTCAAGCAAAAATGTCGTATCTTTGCCGGGCTCGCTTTGACATTTTATGGATATATCGTTGTTTTGACAGGATTGTTTGACTAGGCTTAAGCCTATGCCAAAGCCGCCCTGGTCGCTGTTAAAGCGAGTGTAGCGCTCGTAAATTTTGCTTTGCTGCTCTTTGCTGATGCCCTCGCCGCTGTTTGTGATGCTAAAGGAGTTCGGGGCTAAATTTATGGCTACGTTGCCGCCAAGGTTTGTGTATTTTGCGGCGTTGCTAAGAAGGTTGTCTAAAATTTTAGTCATCTCGTAGCGATTTGCGTTTATGCTAGAGGCGCTTAGATGCGTCGTTATTTTTAAATTTCGCTTTGCAAAAAACGGCGCGAAATAATCAAGCCTCTCTAAAAGCAGCTCGTGTAAGTCGATGAGCTCTTTTTTTGCGCTTTTACCCGAGCTAAACGTGAGATGAACGAGGTCGTCGTAGATGTTGCTTAGGATCTTTGCTGCCAGCTCGATATTATTCATGCGTTTTAGATTTCTAGGATTTAGCGAGCTTTTATCGGCCGTTTCGATACTCATCATGATGATACTAAGCGGAGTGTTTATCTCGTGTGTGGAGTCTTTGATGAAGCGATTTAGCGTGTTTATTTTTATATAAAGAGGCTTTAGAGCGAGCTTTGCCAGATAAAACGCCACAAAAAGTAGTGCTGCCAATGCAAGGATCAAATTTAGCGACGTTTTTATCTGAAGGGCTAAAATTTCACCTTGTATATCTTTGCCAAAGAGTAAAATTTTAGCCTTTGAAAGCTCGTCCGTGGTGTTGCTTTCCATATTTTGGATAGCCTCGAATATTGCTACCTTGCCGCCTTCGATCGATACGTTTTTTGGCCTAGCCTCGCTGCAGTTTTCATCGGCGTAAATTTTCTCTCCGTTTTGGGTAAATATGCAAGCTCTCACGCCCTTTTCACGTGTGAGAGCGCCGATAGAGCTCACGCCGTCCATGCGCGCTTTCATATAGATACCCATCTTTATCTCTTTTAAATTTTTGACCTCGTTTGATATGAGCGCTTCTTTTTTCATCTCGTAGTCGTTTATGAAAAAATATCCTAAAAATAGGGCGCTCGTGACTAGGTATAAGGATAGGATCTTAAATAAAATTTTGGCTTTTTCAGACATAGATGTAGCCGTCACCTCTTTTGTTTATGATGCTGTCTTTGCCTAAAATTTGGCGTAAATTTTTGATATAAACGCGAAGGCTTTGCTCGCTAGGCTCTTCATCAAAGCCCCAAACCCTTTCAAAGATGGTTTGCTTGCTTAAGAGCTTGTTTTTGTTTTGCAAAAATAGTGTCAGAAGCTCGCTCTCTTTACCAGAGATGCTTACATTTGCGTCGTCTTTGGTCAAATTTTTGCTTTGAGGGTAAAATTTATAGCCGTTACCAAGCTCGATAAATTCGCTATTTGTATGAGAGAAATTTCGCTTGAGCAGGCTTTGGATACGTATCAAAAGCTCTTTTAGCTCGTATGGCTTCTTGAGATAATCATCGCAGCCGCTAGCATAGCCCGTTTCGAGGTCGTTTAGCGTATTTAGCGAGGTGGTAAAGATGCTCGGCGTAGTAACACCGAGCTTTCTTAATGAGGAAAGGAGGGAGAAACCGTCCCCTTTGGGGATCTTGACATCAAGTATGAGCAGATCGAATGTTTGCTCGTAGGCTAGATCCGCCGCATCTTGGGCGTTCGTGCATGAGACGACCTCGTATCCGTTTTCGTTTAGATACTCGCTTATCATCTCAAGCAGCGTTTCATCGTCCTCTACGAGCAAAATTCTTACCATTACATACCTTTTTTCATATCGCCTTTCATGTCATCTTTCATATCTTTTTTCATCTCGTCCTTCATCATGCCGTCTTTTTTGCTCATGCCATCTTTCATCATTTGCTCTTTTTTCATGTCGTCTTTTTTATCCATGTTAGAGCTCATGTTGTCTGCTGCTAGAGCACCTCCGACCATAAATAAAGCACCAAGTGCAACTAAAACTAACTTTTTCATCTTTGCTCCTTTGAAAGAAATTATGAAAGAAGTATAGCCGCCAAGTGTAAAATCAGTGTGAAATTTAGATACCAAATATATAAAATAGTGCCGGAAGCGTGACGAAGCTAAATGCAACGCCGAGTGCGACCGAGGAGATGGCTAGCGAGCTGTCTAGACCGGCCTTGATGACCATCGCGCTAGCTAGCACCATAGGAGGCATACAGCATTGAAATAGGCCTACCAGCCAGGTTTTGTTCATCGAGACGCCTAAAATTTTCATTATTATGAAAAAGATTAGTGCCGGAAGCACCATCTTGCAGATCAAAACTATACTTGCACTCTTATATGAGCTTGTTATACTGCCAAAGCTAAGTCCCACGCCTATGGCAAAAAGTGCGACTGGTGTCACGCTGCCTTCAAGCATCCTAAACGGAGCGAATATAAATTCCGGTACATAGATGCCTTTAACTGCAAAGGCGATGATGAGCGCTATAAAAGGCGGGAATTTTAAAATTTTCATCGCATTTTGAAAGAGCGAGACCTTTTCCGGAGCGCCAAAAGATAGGATGAGTGGCCCAAGGATAGAAAGTGGGATCGAAGTAGCTAGCTGATCGTAAAATATGACCTCATTTAGCATCTCGTCGCCAAAAAAGCCCTGAGCTACCGGCATACCGACAAATAGTGTGTTTCCAAAGAGGCTTAGCATTATCATACTGACGGTAGTCGCTTTTGAAAATTTAAGCAAAACGCCAAGTCCAAATGCGATGACCGCACTGATGACGCTGGAGCTAAAGCCGGCAAGTATGGTATTTATCAGCGAGGTATCGACATTTACGTGATAAATTTTATCAAATATCAACGCAGGGATAGCGAAGCAAAGCACGAAATCTACGAATACGATAGAGTGTTTTTGTTCAAGAAGACCGATCTTTTTAGCAAAAAAGCCGGTAGCGATAACGACAAATATAGAAAATAACGGCACGAAATTCATTTAAAGCTCTTTAAAATTTGTAAAAAGGGATTATAATTCGGTAAAGTTTAAATTTTAATTAACCTTGCAGATTATATAACGACTTAAAATTTCATTTAGTAAATATGGTGCCCGAGGTCGGACTCGAACCGACACAAGGTTGCCCTTACCAGATTTTGAGTCTAGCGCGTCTACCAGTTTCACCACTCGGGCTAAAAAATAATAAAATTTATGTGGGTAAAAATTTGAGTAAAAATAGAGACCTGCTAGAGGTCTCTATAAAAGAAATTATTTCTTTTTGCCTTTTTTGTGAGCGCCGGCAGCTACTGCTTCTTTAAGTTTTTTGCCAACTTTGAACTTAACTGCTTTACTTGCAGGAACGTCGATAACTTTTTTAGTTCCTGGAACTCTTGCTTTTCTGGCAGCTCTGTCAGCAGTACTGAAAGTACCGAAGCCGATGAAGCTTATAGAATCGCTTTTCTCAAGAACAGCTTGGATTGTCTCTAAAGTAGCGTCAACAACTTTAAGAGAATCTTTTTTTGAAAGACCAGCCTTGTCGGCAACAGCTTGAATAAATTCAGCTTTTTTCATGAATCATCCTTTTAAGAAGTGTGATGCGGCAATTCTACAATCTTTTTCAAAAAAAAACAATAGTTTTTAACGAAATTTAGCCATATTTTTTAAAATTTTTAACAAAGAAAGGCAAAAACGGCCATTTTACTCTTCTATCTCGAGCGCAAACTCTGTTTTAAGACCGATTTTTTTCATATCTATCAGGCGTAAACCTTCAAAATTTAAAGTCATGAGCTGTGTTTTATCATTCACGCTGTTTTTTGATATCTCTTTTAAAATTTTACCTCGGTAGGCTTTGGTATGATGACTAATGACCTTGCCATTTTTTAGAAATTTAAAGCTTATATATTCTTTTTTGATACTATAAAATTTCTCGTAAAATCCTGCCCTTAGATCCAAAACATCATCGTCTTGTAAAAACTCATCGATAGCTGCGCTAAAATTTTCATTATAAAATTTCTCGATATCAAGGCCATTTATCTTTTCACCTTGCTTTAGTTTGTACTCGGGGATAAGATCGCCGGCCATTATAGGACCGAATAAATTTGAAAATATAAGAACGTTTTCATCTATATAGCCTTGAGCCTTGGTGTCTAGCGACCGGTAATTTAAATGTTTATATGCGACGCCATCATATCGCAAGATGGCCTTTATGCAGCCTTTTGCGAAGATATCGTCTCTTAAAGTATCGTCGGTATCTAAATTTTTAAAACCAAAAAGCTTGCAAAGCTCCTTATCGCTTGCCGTTTTTACGAATGAAGCGTATTTTTTTAAAATTTCAAGCCTTAGATGAAAGAGCTTAGCAAAGGTGAAATTTTCTTTTCGTATGTAGCTATCCCCTGCAAATGTGCTCTTGCTTTCGCTCGGAGAAAAAAGTATTTTTAGTGCCATCTTATAAAACTCGTGTGTTTTGTTGTATTAAGCATGGACTACTTGCTCCTTATATTTTTGAATATCATTATTTGATCTACGCTCACCATATGGCATTAGTAGTAATTTTAGATATATTAACTAAAACATAAAGTACATTGACTGGTTTTTGGCTAGTCTTTAACTTTTAAGTATTTTGATGAAATTTATTTTTTGAGGTGCTTGCTATTGAACTTTAAAAGTTTTACATAAATGTCATCTTCTAAGGGGCATAAAATATTTGTTTTGAATTATACTTATAATATGCTCTCGATACTTTAAAATTTCATCAGTTTAAAATTTATAACCAAATAAATATCTCGTAATTATACTACAAAAAAGTATAGACTAAAGAAATTTGGTATTTGTTGGTTAGAAATAGAGGCTATTTATTTTTTATACAGTTTTCAAGGTATTAAATTTTTGGAATAATTAGGTATTGGCCATATTATAAAAATTCCAACGGAATAAATTTTAACTGATGGTGTATGTATTAGTATCAGCTAGGATATAGGTTTCAAATTCCAACGGAATAAATTTTAACAGCACCAAAATATCAAATTTCAGGGCCATTAAAATTAAAAGTCTATATTTTTATATCTTAAAAATAGTTAAAATTTAAAATTGTTAGCAAGCAAAAACCTAGAAAATAGGGCATTATCAAAATCTTAGAACAAGCTTTATTATCGTTTTATCAAACTCTTTGTTATAAAACGCCCTAATAATTAAAGCATTAAACTAGCATTCAAACCTGTGCATAAGATAATCAAGCAGGTTTTTTGTAAAAAATATGCTCTGCTATAATCAAATCTTAATACTCGCTTCAAGGTGCGGCGCGTATGCAAATGGCATTTAAAAGAAATCTTTTTGCTTTACTTGCGTGTACGGTTGCGAGCGTAGTGTGAAGCATCTTAAAAAGAGAAAAATGCGAACAGCGTTTGAGTAAGATAAAGTAAAAACAGAAAAATCGACAACGATAGGCTCGTGCAATGCTTTTGCTAGAATGATGTTCGCATTCCTATGCTTTGAAATTTAAAAATCAATACTTTGTTGCAATAAAGCCAAAAATATCAATATCTAAAACCAGCATCCACGCTCCGCCAAAGCTCACACAAAGAAAAACATCAATATCTTATCTTTAAAAAGCTATCAATCTTTAAATTTAATCCCAAAATACCAAACCTCATCCCCACACAAACCCCACGTAAGGCATATCCTCACAGATACATTTTTTGAGCTGGTTTGCCTCGCGTCTGATGACTTGCCGCCACGTGAGGTTTTGCCCGTTTAGCGCGATCGTTTCGCTTAGGCGAGAGATCATCTTCATCTCGATCTTTTGGATGGCGTCATTGCTAAATTTTATCCGTCCGGCGTCCGTTTGAAAGTCCTTTGCCGTGATCTCCTTTTTATTTAGCATCGCAAATATCAGCGTATCGCCCAAAATCGGCTTAAATATCTCTGCTAGATCAAGGTGCAGGCTAAGCGCGCGGTAGTTTGCCGCGTCGTTTAGCATGTGCGCGCGGGTGATCTCACGAGCGATATAGACGCGCTTTACGGGGTCGTCAAACGCCCGCAGTTGAGACAGCAGCACGAAGCCGCTTTTATTGACCGAGTTTGAGGTGCTCGGGTAAAAATTCCCCCGAAAGCTCTGAAACGGGCTAAAAACGTGCAAAAGTATGTTATTATCCGCCAAAAACGCGAGCGTGTAGGTATCAAGCTCCACGCGGGCAAGGATGTAAATTTCATCTATGGCGTTGATCGGCAAAATTTTACTCGCCGTCACGCCGCCCGTCTCGTCAAATTTATCAAAATAGATGTTGTTATCCTGCCGCCTAAGCCGCCCGCTGCTTAATATAAAGTGCGTCCTGTCGCTTTTTTGCATGCTCTCTCCTAACTAAATAGCGCGCCGTTTTTGTCCTGTCCGATGACGATGCGTTCGGAGTATTTTAACGAGTTAAACGTGTAGATGACGATGGAGTCAAGCTCCTGGACGCACTCTTTTTGCAACAAATTCGTGAGCTTTTTAAAGTCGCTCGCTCTGATCTCGCTCTCAAAAACGGAAAACTGCACGCGAGGCAGAAATTTTTCTACGGCTTTTCTGATACGATTTGCGTTGTTTTTCTCTTTTTGCTCTGCGCCGGCGATGTCGTAAAATAAAATCGCATACATTACGCGCAGTATCCGTTGTAAGCGCAGTTTTTGCAAATTTTTTGAGGCGTGAATTTAGGCGGTTTGGCTAAATTCACCAAAGCCTCTATCTCGCGCAAGATCGCTTCAAGCGCGCTAAAATTCTCCTCGCTATCATCCACGGTGATCACCTTTTTGCCGCTGATGAGCCGTCCTTTGACCTCTTTTAAATTTAATCCGGTTTTTAAAATATAAATGTAAAAAAGTAGCTGCATCCTGCCCGCAAACTCGTTTTTTAGACTCTTTTTGTATTCGGTTATGCAATAATGCCCGCGCTGTTTTGATAGTTTGTCAAATTTTAAATTTGAAAATGCGAAGTCTTGCAAGTCTTTTTCTTTTATGTCGGCTAGTGCCTTGCCCATGAGCACGTTTTCATCGTCTTGATCGGCGTGGATATGATGAGCGTATAGCCATGCTTCGCGCTTACAGGTCATAAAATAATTTACGAGCGTGCCGGTGATCTCATCTTGTGAAAACATCAGTCGAAAGCCTCATTTAAAGCATTAAAATCCATATCTTTTTTAAGCCCGAATTTTTCATTATACGCCGTATCTCCGAAAGGCAGATAATAAACCTCTTTTAGCGCCCTTACGGCTCTTAAATTTAACTCATCGGCATCAATTTTTGAAACATTTATGCTAAATTTTGAAATTTGTTTGATCGTATCTTTAAAAATATCAAGTCTTGCGAATTTATCTAAATTTTCATCTGCGTTAATAGCAAAAATTTTAGCTTCAAATTCTTTTATAAATTCGCTCCGAGGCTCGATAATGACGGTCATTTTATATTCGTCGTTCATAGCTTTATCTATTTTTTCATTTATATCGTAAAATGCAAGCTCTTTCATCTCTTGCTCAACAAACGCTCTTTCAAGATGCTCTTTTAAGCTTTTAAAATACTTCGTTACGATACTTAAAATATCTTTTTCTTCTACATCGTTTTGCAAAAGTGTATCTTTTAAAATTGCATCGCTTATTGTTTTTAAATCGCCGTAAATCGGATCTGAATACCCGCAAATATCCTCAAATACATAAAGCACGCCTTGATCGCCAAAATTTCGGTTGATCCTGCCGGCAGTTTGTATAATGGAGCTTATCGGAGCGGTCTCGCGAAAACCGATGTCAAAGTCAAGATCCACACCCGCTTCGATAGACTGCGTAGAGATGAGTAAAATAGGCTTGCCACAGCCATTTTTATTTAAATTTATCGCTTCTTTCACGCCTTTTATAACTTCTCGCTTATGCGTATCGTGCATATATCCGTTTAGACTGTAACACTCGAATTTACCGGCAAATTTTAAAAATAGCTGCTGGGCTTTTTTGATCGTATTTACTACGACAAGAGTATTTTTATTTTTCGCAGTTTGAGTGATTTTTTCTATTAAATTTTCTTCATTTTTATTTATATCAAGCCATTTTAAAACGTATCTATTTTGCTCTTTAAAATAGTTCAAATTTGAAATTTCTTTAAATTTATCCCCCATAATCGGCATAGTCGCAGACATAAATATAAAAATAGTGTCAAGCTTTTGGGAAATTATCTCGCAAAGCCTCATAAAATCGACTCTAAATTCATAAGGTATCGCCTGCGCTTCATCTATGATGACGACACTATTTTTTAGTTGGTTAAATTTAACATTATCTTTATTTTTATTTCCAAAAATCGTAAAAATAAACTGATACAAAGTTGTAACGTTAAAATTCCCGCTAAACGAGTCCATTAAAAATTTAACTTTTGAATAGCGATCTTCGGGCGTATCTTCATCTACTGCGGTTTTATGGTGGGCTTTATAGACTAAAATTCCTTTGTTATTTTAACCCGTCTCACGATTCTCGTAAAAAAATTTCTCATTTTTCACCTTAATGTAAAAAATGAGAATATTAAATGACTTTTAAAAAATCTCAATATCTCTATCTAAATTCAAATGTTCATTTTGGATAAAGCGAGTATAGACCTTGAGAGTCATATCGATATTTGCATGTCCTAGTATCTGAGCTACCCATTTGATAGGCTTCTTGTTCTGGATGGCGAACTCGACCATGTAGCTTGCAAACGTATGTCTCGTATGTCTTGCAGTGCGGTAGGCTATGCCACAATCTGCTAACAAGGCTTTCCATCTTCCATTGCCCAACAATGAAGTAGAACCGAACAGATGGCGTTTGTTTTGAGAAAAGACCCACTCGCAGTTTCTTTGCTTTTCGAGTTCCTTGATATATGGTAACAAACCCGAAAATATTGGCACTATTCTATCGTTTCCAGTCTTCGTTCGGTTTTTGAGCGTTCCATTCGCGAGGCTTTTTGAGATAGAGATCGTCATACTATCTGTATCGATGTCGTTCCACTTGAGAGCTAGTATCTCACAGCTCCTAGCCCCCGTATAAAAAGCGAAGGCCAAATAAAATTTGAGTTGCCCGGTAGCTCTTTCAAGTAAAACTTTGGTTTCATCTCTGCTAAAGGGCTCTATCTTTGGCACCGATATTTTTGGATGCTTGGCTTTGAGAAAAGGGTTTTTGAAGATCCATCCCTTTTCTATCCCAAACTCACAAGCTTTACGCCAACATCCGATGATATATTTGACAGTGCCGGGTGCAAATTTCTTTTGCAATTTTGCTAGCCATCTTTGAATATCCATACTAGTGATAGTGTCGATGTTTTGCGGTAGAGTTCGCTTATGCGATAGGTAGCCTTTTGCTCGCTTTTGCTTTGTGATACTTATCCGCCCTAACTCATCAAGATATAGAGCGGATAGTTTGTTGAGGGTCATTTATGCTTCTTTTAGATCTGAGAGCGATCTTATACTTTTTAGCTCAAGCTCACCTGTATCGTTTCTCATAACGATATAGTAGTCTTTGCTATCATTTTTCCAGCTACCATCACTCAAACGACCCTCAAATTTATCGCCCTCTTTGGCAACAAAAGTCCAAGAGGTAGAGTATAGTTTATGCTTGCCGTCCCATTGTTTGCCGTTGCAGTCAATGAACTCACGCTCGATTTTGCCATCTTTGAAATTTAGCTTTGCCAAATATGCGTGCCCATGCTTTCTAGGATCAAACTCGCCGTATGTCTCGAGGATGAATTTCTTGCCATCTTTTCTACTTTCTAGCACCGCAGTTGCATCACAGATGAGCTGCTTTAGCTCATCATCTGCCAAAAGGTTTAGATCTTTCATATCTCTTCCTTTTCTTCGCCGCGGATCACATCATCTAGCTTGTTTATATCAACATCAATTTCAAGAAGTCTGGCGTATCCCTTTGTATCACCTATCTTCTTATCGATCCAATATTGAAAAGACCACTTATCAAAGTCACTGAGCCTCACAGCTTCTCTATCCTCTGCCGAAAGTTCGGTGTTGATAAATTTCTCGATCCTATCGAGAGTCGTATTTGATACCGTGTCTCTGTTTGAGTAGGCCCAGCTTCTTATGCCGGCTAGTATGATGTTGGCCTCACCCTTGTTGTAGTAGTTCTTTTGCATCTTATATCCTTTATTATGGTAAAATAAAGGCTCCCGAAAGGGAGCAACTTCGCGGCGAGATTTTCATCTTGGTGGGTGTCGTCTCGTCGCGCCCTTTTATTTACTAATCTAGTAAATTTATACTGCAATTATATACTAATTTAATAAAGATGTCAAGAGTTTTTTACTAATTTAATAAAATATTTCAATTATTTTTACTTTTTTAATAAATATGGTATAATCTCGAAAAATTTCAAAGGAGATATGAAAGATGACTAAAAAAGAATTTGACGATACCCTAAAGAGGTTGTCGCTCAGCAGACAAGAGTTTTGTAAGATCACTGGGCTTGCGTATAGCACGGTATCTAACTGGAACGATGAAAAATTGCCACTGCCATCTTGGGTGGATAGTTGGCTGGTGAATTATGAGCGATCGAGTAGCTACGATGAAATAAAAAGGCAAATTCTAAAGATAGAGTGTCCTAAAAATTCAATAATCCTAAGTATGGCTGACACTAACGAGCACATAATAGTAGAAAAGAAAGAGCCAAAAGTCGGAGATAAGGTGGTCGTGATGAACGATGCACAAATGAGCGTAAAAGAATACCCAGCAAAAGGCGAGATAATCGGCGTTGTCGTTCAAATACTTAAAAAGTAAATTTAAAGGCTTTAAATGGCCTTTAAATACCTTTTACCCCTCAAACTCCACTTCACACGTATAATCTTGGCTCGTCAGTCTATGCTCTACGCTTTTTATCGTGAATTCATTGCTCTCTAGCCCAGCAATACCTTTAAATTTAAGCTTTCCGCCTGCTATTATGTTTGCTCCTGGTAGCGAGCATCTACCATTTATACCGCCGCGTTGCAATTCATTTAGCTTGCTTTCACCTTGTTTGAATGCTTCGTTGTCTGTTTTTGGTTGCGGGATCTGCATTTTATAGACCTGCTCGCCCGCTCCAACCTTGATGCTTTTCGTCTTGCCCTCATTCACGTCTTGCCATTCAAGTATCACTGCTGTATAGCTGTTTCTATTTGCTTCGGTGATTTCAAGAGAGAAAAGCTCGTTGAGACTGAGTTCAAATTTAGGCAGGTTTTCATTTCTCGGAGTGTTTGAGGTCTGGCCCTCATCTCCTTTTGCATCCATAGGAGTGATGACGATAGTATTGTTCTTGACGAGTGCTTTGTAACCTGTCTCAAAGCAAAGCCCGTAAAGAAATTCAAGATCGCTCACATTGTCTTGTAGTCTTGAAGCTATCGGCTGATCATCTCCACTCGTTTTAGAGGAGAGGTTATTTTGCTCGGCTATTTTACGAGCAATCGCAAATATAGTGGTATTCTCCCAGCTCCTGCGTTTCTTTTCTTTCACCGGGCTTGCAAAATTGACTGCCGTTGCTCTAACTTCGGTCGTATTTGCTTTGTAGTCACGGGTTGCAGTCTGCACCGAAAATGATCCGCAAAGATATAGATCCTCACCGTATCCAAGATAAAGCTCTAGCTTGTCTCCGAACACCGGCTTTGCAAATATTCCATTTACTTTTATGCTTATCTCATCGCTTTTGCTACTTTCTTTGTCATCAAAGCCTATTTCGATCAAATTTCGTCTGATAGTCTCGGTGATGTCATTGCCTTTAGCTATGAGCTTAAAATTTGGCTTTCTTACCATAGCTTTGCTTGTTCCTTGGATTTTACTTCTTTGAATTCAGGCAGTATCACATCATTGCCGGCTTTGAGTATCGGTTTTAGCTTTGGATTTACGGCCAGCACCTGCTCGAAAAATCTCAAATGTCCGTAATACTTGAATACTACAGTGTCTAGCCTCTCGTTGTCTTTTGCCTTATAAATCATAATCCCTCTTTAATTCCATCGTAAAAGTCTGAGTGAAAAATAGTCCATCTGCTGTGAATACTGCTTGTTTTTCGCTGATTTTTGTGATGACAAACCGTCCGAAATACTTGCCCGCACCGTTCGTGAGCGGATAGCTGCTGGCTAAATTTGCCAGCTCATAAAGCCTTTTTAGGGCAGTTTGTTTGTCGCCTCTATATGGCAGAGTTTGTCCTTCGATATTGATAGTTTGATTGCCTAAATTTGCCCTAAATATAGCCTCATAATTTGCTATGCGCTCATTTGAGCTGATGCCAAACTCGGTTTCTATCCCGACACTGCCCACTTGTTTCCAGTTAAATTTAAAGCCACCTAGATTTAAGACCATCTCTACTCCCTGATCTCGGTATTTGCTTGATTGAATTGATCTCTTTGTATAGCACGTTTGACGCTTTGAGTCAAAGCTCTTTCAAACTCGCTTAGATCAAATCTACCTTCGCTTGTAGCGATATTAAAGCCGCCGTTTAAATTTATGGTTATGTTGCCGCTCGTGGTAGCTAATGCTTTTGCGGTTTGTTTTATTTGTGGTGTGTCTTTTTCGCCAAACATCGAGCTAAAAAAGCCCTCATTGCTTTGTTTGCTCTCTTGTTTTGATTCTTCTTCATCACCAAAGCCAAAAAATTCTTTTGTGCCTTTCCATGCACTGCCCAAAGCATCGCCTACCGTTC